>JAITGJ010000116.1 GCA_031280705.1 Spirochaetaceae bacterium | reverse complement strand
GCAAAGTACTTGCCGTATTTTTCCTCAAAGGGCGGCCACGCCTGTCTGCCCGCGGCATTTTTGTCGGATTCCTCCTGGGCTCTTGCCGCCTGCCGCGCCGATTCCGCCATCGCCTCTGCCGCCGCCGCTGCTGCCGCGCCGCCGTCTCCTCTACCGCTGTTTCGCTGGCTTTCCGCATACCTGGAACATTCCCATGAACAATACTCAAAGTCCAGCATGAAACCACCACCAGGAGCGAGGCCGTGTTTACCGTCCACACTCGGATCATACCATTTTCCGCATACCACACATTTCCTTGAACTCATACTAATTCTCCTTCACGGTCTTTCCCGCTTGTCTTTATATCCAGCGCCGGACAGCTCCGGCGGAATTGGCATTTAGTAGGGGACAGGGGACAGCGGTTTTTGGCGATATGTGTTACCTAACGCAGATAGCAACGTTAGTTACGAGATACCGCCAAAAGTCTGTTCCCTGACCCCTGCCCATAGCGCCTACAGCGCTATGGAATGAGGGCGCTTGTCATCGGCCCCCAGGGGCCTTTTTTGCCCTCGTTTTCAACCTGCACCGCGAAGTAGGCCGTCTTGCCGCTGTCGGCGGTGCCGAACTCCATGACGTCTTTCTTGCGCTTGGTGTAGAAGGAGACGGTGAGGTCTTCCTGACGTTCAGGCGGCGGCTCGCCGTGTCCAACCACGCGGTAGTAGATCCGGTAGCCCTTGTTCGATGCGTCGTTCGGACTGCCCGTAACGTAGATGACCTTGAGTCCCAGCTCGCGCCGGCCTACGAGAAATGTTTCCACCGTTACCTGTGCTGACGGCGGGCCGCTCACGGTGTGTGTGGTGTCGCGCGGCTTGAGGCCCAGGTTGATGAGGTCCGCGTCCACCAATGGCGGCTCCAGAAAGTAGCGGCGCTTGATATCGCGCATCTTGTCCGCTAACGCCTCGAAAGCCGCTTTGCATTGCGCGGTGGTTACCGCGGTGCGTGTCGCCTCTGTGTGCGCGATCGCCAGGGCGCTCTCCGCCGCCTGAACGAGGCCCGAAAATTCCGTTATCGCGTCCGCTGGAATCGCCCATGCGGCGGCTTTGGCGCCTATCACTGTCTGCCAGTCCTTTGCCATCTCCAGATGTTTCTCCCGGTTGTGCGGGAGCCAATCTCTTGTTACCGGCATATCAATCCTCCGTTGTGTTCGCCTGAATATGGGTTGTAACTGCCTGAATATGAGCCGGATTCGCCTGAATACGAGCTCTGGTTGCCTGAATATGACTCGCGGTTGCCTGAACGCGGTGCGCGGTTGCCTGAATATGAGGCGCGGTTGCCTGAACGCGAAGCGCGGTTGCCTGAACGCGCACCGTGTTCACCTGAACGAGATGTGTGGATGCCTAAATATGAGTTGAAATTACCTGAATGCGGCCTTGAAGCGGGTGAATTAACGCCTACAGGGGGCTTGACAAAGTGAAGAATGTGCTCATAAGCCTGTTGCCTGTTGCCTGTTGCCTGCTGCCATTATACTATTCATGATGGAAAACAGAGTAGCACGGGGCGCGTGAATGTGTCAAGTGCCCAAAAGCGGCATCCATGCCGCTTTTGGGCGTGGAGCGGGGGAAAGAACGGGAAAGGCCGTGCGGCTTCGGCGCAAGATTACCGCGGATGCGGGATGCAGGCGGCAGTCCCAAAGGCGCGGCAAGATTGCGGGGCGCAGAGCGCCCTTGCCGGTGCGCCGTCCCTGCCCTATACTACAGCGTATGAGTACGCCCGCGGAGACGTTTTTTAATTTCCTGTCGCACTATTTCGTTCAATTGAAAGAATATACCATGCGCGGGTTTTATCTATATAAAAAGATAGATGCCAACAGAGAGGTCTTTATTGAATTGGCTTTGGACAGCAAAATAATTATTGGGTACAAGGGTATACAAGAATGTGAAGACGCCCTGGCGGGCATATTAAACGGCCGTCATTTTGATGTCTTTTTTTCCGGTTTGGTTATCGATAAAGAACGCGATACCATGTACAAAGAGTATTTTCTGCGCCATGATGTTTCAGACGGCCTTAAAAATGCAATTGAAGCGATTTTTATATCCAATTCACTAAGTATGCTGGAAATTTCACCCGCACGATAACTGCCGGAGCCGCGGGTTTATTTTTCTTTCTCCAGGGCAGCGCTGATTACATGGACGCTCATCAAGAGGGGAACCTTCACCGCTTCGCGGTTCGGTTGAGGATACAGCGCTTCCCCCGCGTACCCGCCGCGCGGAAACCCAGGCCGCAGGCGGCCTGGGCACTTGACAGGCATCCATGACGCGGCGCATGATACTTCACCGTAATGCCCGCCCGGCGGGAAAAGCCCGCCGCTAAAAGGCGAAACGGATGGAGCGGATTGTGAAAAAAGGCGTATGGTTACTGTTTGTTATACTTGCTTCGGCGCCCCTCGCGGCCCAGGACCGGCTTGCGGTTCCGCTGGGCTCTGCTGTTTACCGGATACTTGAATCGGCACAACTGCGGGGCCTTGTTCCGCCGCTCCCCACGGCGCGGCCCTACAGCCGGAAAACCGTGCTTGCGGCCATAGACGCAATTCTTGAGGCCGGCGCGGCCTCCCCCGGCTCCCTCAGCGCCGCCGAACGGCGGGTGCTGGAAGAGATCGCCGCCCGCTACGCGGAACGCCCGGAAGAAGGGTTCAGTTGGACGCGGGGGGCCTGGCACTTTGGGGACGGCCGCCCGGACCGCCCGCGCGTCTCCGCGAACGTGGGGCTTCGCCTGGCAGAGGAAGTCTCCGGCAGTGTCCGTTTTGAGCGGGGAGACGCCGCGTGGGGGAATGATACCTGGATAACGCCGTATATTGAAGGCGCGCTGGGGGAACATCTGTCCTGGGCGTTTGTTATATCAGGCAGGATTATGCGGATGCCCCGTGAGCAAACCGGCACATACCACACGTTTTATCCGGGCTTTAATGCCGATCCGTCCAACGCGCCGTATAATACGGACCGGGAAATTACGGTGTATGGCCAGCCGCATACGCACTTTCCCTACACCTACCGGAAACTGTGGCACGGTTTTGTGTGGGATACGGGCCTTATCGACAATAGCGGACAGCTCGGCTGGCCCAATGGGGTCTCCATCGGGTACGATATGCTGCCGGAAGTGGCCGGGGGCTTTTTTGAGGATCATCTGCTTCTCCGCGCGGGGCGGCTTGACCGGGACTGGGGCGCGGGGCCGGAAGGTTCAAGCCTTATTTTGAACCGCGCCGCCCTGCCGTTTCTGGGGGTGGAACTGACCGCGAAACCGCTCTCCTGGCTCTATTTTTCTTCGGTAACAGGCATTCTTGAATATTCGCTTGATGATGGCGGAAGCATCAGCCCCTTTGACAGCCAAAACGCCTTTTCCCTCGCCATGGTGGAGATCAACATCGGCAATTTCCTGCACTTTGAAACGGGGAGCAGCGCCATCTGGCCCAAGCGGTACGAACTGGGCTACCTTTTCCCCCTGATCAGCAATTTTCTCAATCAGGACGCGATTGGTGATTTTGACAATATGGCGCTCTTCTTCAACGCCGCGGGCCAGTATCCGGGAAAGGGGAAACTGTGGTTTTCGTTCTATCTAGATGAGATCAATCCCCAACGGGGTATCTTTGAAATGGACAAGGCCATGTTTGCCTACCAGGGCGGCGTTTTGGTAAACCTGCCGTTTTTGCCCTTCGCTCTTGTGAGCCTTTCCTACACGAAAATTGAGCCGTACTGTTATACCCACACGCGGGTTTATACGCCCTGGTATGGGCAGGATCTTATGCAGGAAGCGTACACAAACGGCGGGTACGGGCTGGGGTATTATCTTCCGCCCAACTCTGACGAGATCAAGCTGCGTTTTGACATGACGGTGAACAGCGATTCCCGGGCGCATTTCCAGTATCAGATGATCCGCCACGGCGCGGACCACGGCCCGGACGCGGTTGACGGCAGTAATTACCGCTCCGAACTGAGTTCCCGGGGGAGAAGCGACCGGCCGGAACTTAAAAAGTTTTTCCTCCGCGATGGGGCCTATGAATGGCTGCATGTGATACGGCTGGGAGGAGAATATACATTCCGGCGGAACCGCGCATTTCCCTTCACGCTGTACGGAGAAGCGGGCGTTGTGTTTTCGTACTACACCTCAATCGAGGCGGGCAAGGCGAACACGGGAGCGGCGTATGACTGGAGCGTCATAAACACCCCCGATTATCCCCGTACCACGAGCTTTATCGCCACGATAGGCATTAGGCTGTTTCCGGATTTCTAAGAGCCTGTTCAAAAGGTAGAATTTTGGCGTTTGCAACGCCAAAATTCCAGATTTTGAACAGGCCTAACGAAGCGCCGGGGCTGCCCGCAACCGCGATTTGGCCGCGCTCATTTGGCGCGGCCAAGTCAGCGCGGTTTCCGCCATCCCGCGCCGCCCTTATCTCATGCAAGGGGTGCGTGGACGGGAGCGCTTCTTGTCCTTCCCCCGCAACATCCGTATGATAAGAGCAATAGAACGAAACTACGCGGGCCGCGCGGAATATCCGGCGTGCGGCGGCCCCTTTTTTGGAGGATTGCATGGAGCGGTATCTGACCAGATGGAACGATGACGATGATGATGAAAAGGGCGAAGGCAGGGAAAAGGAGCGCGGCGAAGACCCGCTTGTGGGCAAAATGCTCAAAACCAGAACGATTCTCCTGGCCGGGGAAATCAACAAGGACCTGGCGGAGCGTACCATTAGACAGCTTCTCCTCCTTGAGGACCGGGGCGAAGAACCCATCAAACTGTTTATCGACTCTCCCGGCGGGGACGCCGATGCGGGCTACGCGATTTTCGACATGATCCGCTGAGTAAAGCCGCCGGTGATCGCCGTCGGCAAGGGGCTGGTGGCAAGCGCGGCGGCGATTATCCTACTCGCAAGTCCCCGCGAACGGCGTGCCGGGCTTCCCAACAGTCATTATTTGATTCACCAGCCCCTTTCGGGGATACGCGGCGTCGCCACGGATATCGAAATTCACGCACGGGAGCTGGAAAAACTGCGGGAGAAGATAAACCGCCTTATCGCGGACGAAACGGGCCAGGATTTTGCACGGGTGGAAAAGGACACAGACCGGGATTATTGGATGACCGCAGGTGAGGCGGTTGAATACGGCCTTGTCAGCCGGGTGGTTACGTCCCGGGAGGAACTGTAACGGAGGCGCGCCCCGCCGCATCCATTTTCGGTTTGTATGCGTACGCCGGGCGATGGCCCAGGGAACAATTCCTCAAGGGCGGCGCGCGGCATATCCTCAACCCCGTTCCGGAAACGCCATGAATCCCGATCACCGGACCGTTATCACGCTGGTCATTTTTATTTTCTCCGCCGCCCTGTTTCTGGCGCTGGGGCTTGCCATCGGCATGTGGTACGGCAGGCGGCGCGAAGCCGCCGGATGGGAAAGCCGCCTTCCGCGTATCGTAAAAACGCGGCTCAAACAGTCCCGGGCGGTAATCGGCGGCCTTGTATCGGAACAGATGGCGCCCCTGCTTCCCGGCTTTCCCTTTGATCCCGGCGACTGCCGTTTTGTGGGGAAACCGGTGGATTTTATCGTTTTCCGGGGCATGAACGGCCACGGCATTGGCGAAGTTATTTTTCTTGAGGTAAAAAGCGGCGCGGAACGGCGGCTCTCCGATCAGGAAAAACGCCTCCGCGACACGATCCGCGCAGGGCGCGTCCGCTGGGAACAATTCGACATTAGACTTGTTCAATAACCCGGTTGGTTATTTCACAAATCCTGCAATTTCTCGCCCCGGCGCTGCGCTTTGAGCCTGCCCGGTAGGCCGCGCCCACCGGCGCTGTTTGGCGAAGCGAGCGCCCGCCCCGCCGGGATGGGCCGCCCGCACCCGGAAAATGCCGGCAGCCCTGCGTTGCCGGGGCGGCGTTAATGAGCAGCGCGCCAGGAGCGGCGGTGTTTCGCGCGGATCAGTTTGGCGCGGGAAAGGCGCTGATGATCGGAACGGCGTTTACGGCGGCGGATCAGCGCGCCCAGATTGTATGCCGAAATGAGCAGCACCAATATAAAGGAAATAATCGAAAAGGCAATGAGGGATTGGGGCCTGAAAAATGCGCCTTCAATATGCTGTACCTGTCTTATGGCATTTGCAAGCACCCAAATCGCCCCCGTCGCATACGCAATGAGGCAGATCAGGAAGATATGGAACAGGGCTCCACGGTGTTTGGTTACGGTTCTGGTCAATTTTTCGTTCATGATTACTCCTTGTCTGCATTTGGGGAGTCCCGCGTAACCGGGACCGTGCGGATGGCCTCCCTGTTTCCCCGTTTTTGACGCCGGAATTCCTCCAAAAGGCGGATTTTTCGGAGTCTTTTCTTATTTTTTGCCGAAAAGCGGAAAAAGTCAACTGCCCAGGCGGCGTGGCGGCGTGAGCAGGGCGCTGGATGCGGCCCGGCCCCGCAGATGTTTACGGGCGGATGCCCCGGAGGGCGTTCAAAACCGCCGGATGGCTTTATCCCCCGGTTTGTCAGGCCGGCATGGTCCATGAAGAATTTTTTAAAAAATTGAAAAAAACGCTTGACATATTGTACTAGTTCATTTATGATTGTACTAGATGAATAGTACAAAGGTTGAACCAGAGATCATGTTCTCCCTGGACCCGGCAAACGGGGTGCCGATTTACCGGCAGATTATCCAGCAGATAGAATTTGCCATTTTGTCTGAGCGGGTGCGGCCCGGCGACCGGCTGCCCACGATCCGGTCGCTGGCGGTGGAACTCAAGACCAACCCCAACACCATTGCCAAGGCGTACGGGGAGCTGGAAATCCGGGGGATTCTGGAAACCCAGGTGGGCAGCGGCACGTACATATCCGACCAGAAACCGGTGATGGCCAATGACGGCCTTTCCCGGAAGATTCGGGAAGTGCTGGCGCGCTTTGTACACGATATGCGGGACCTGGGGGTGGAAAAGCAGGAACTGCGGAAGCTCATTGAGGATTTTGACACGGGGGGGGGGGGGGACTCTGGCCGGCGGATTGGCGGGTATAATGGCTGAATGGAATTTGTTATATTTAACTTACAATTATGCGGGATAAGGAGAAACAGGCGTGAAAGTTATTGATAAAAAGAGAAAGAAAAAAACCGCGAAAGCGCTGGTGAAAAACCCGCGCCGCAAAAGCGGGCCGGACTTTACCCTGGGCCTGC
>JAITGJ010000080.1 GCA_031280705.1 Spirochaetaceae bacterium | reverse complement strand
GGGGGCGTTGCCGGGGGCGGCTGGTACAGCATGAGCCTTGACTACCACGGCTATATTATCGATTCGTCTTTTAACGGAAACATCACCGCCCGGGCAAAACATTTCTGGACCTTTGTGGGGGGCGTGGCGGGCTGTATCGCCGGGCATGGTTCAAAGATAGAGCGGTGTTACGCCAAAGGAACGCTTTCCCTTGACGGGACAAGCAGCCCCTGGCCCTATATCGGCGGCGTAACGGGCTACAATTATTATGAGGCCCTGGTTTCCCAATGTTATTTTGAGGGGACGGTACAGGGGAACAGCCACGCGGTTACCGAAGAGCAGCAGGTTGACGGTATCGGGGGCATAGCGCCGGAGGAATATACCGGGGGCGTTGCGGGGTACAACTCCCGCTCGGCCAGAATAGAAGACTGCTATTCCAGGGGAGAGGTCAAGGGCTACGCGATGGCTGGAAGCATAGTAGGGCAGAACCTGGCGGGGGCCACGGTGGGCCGCTGTTACTCAATCGCGGAGGTTTCCGTCACGGTCCAGGGCCTGCTTAGCGGTGGCATTATTGCGGGCGAGACGCCGCCTGCGGATGCGTATTGTTACGACCTGTATGGGGTGGACCCTAAACCGGAGCAACGCCACTACTCAGGCTGGGATTTTACCAATGTGTGGGAAATGGGCGGGGACGGGTATCCGCATCTGCGGTGGGAGACGCCCTAGAGCCTGTTCACCTGGTGGGTTTTTAACGAGAAAATTTTCCGGTGAGGCGCTGACGGCGGAACATTTTTCCCAGATATTCCTCGCCGTTACCGGCGTCGCCGTTACCGGCGTCGCTTCATGCGGCGGGCCAGACGAAACTTGACCCGCCGCCGTCCGGGAGGCTATGATACCGGAAGGAGAGAATATCATGCTCAAAGCCATCGCAAAACTTGCCGCCGCGCTTAACGGCAACACCCGGAAAGACCAAATCGCGCTGGGTTTTTCCTGGGGACTGCTTCTGGCGCTCATTCCCGCGGGGAATTTTTTCTGGATCGTACTTTTTGTGCTTTCTTTTTTGTTCCGCCACCATCACGGAAGTAAAATGCTTGTTATGGCAGTAGTAAAACTGTTCACTCCCCTCCTCTACCCCGCCCTGGTCGATCCCATCGGCTGGGAGGTGCTGCACATTGAACCGCTTGCGCCGTTTTATACCGCGCTCTACAATATGCCCTTCGTGCCCTTTACCCGCTTCAACAATACCCTTGTCGCGGGCGGCCTCGCGGCGGGCATCGCGCTTTTTATTCCGGTATTTATCATTATGCTGTTCGCCGTTTCGCTGTACCGCACCACGATCCTTCCCAAAATACTGAGCACCCGCTTATTCCGGACGGTAAGCGGCTTTCCGCTGGTGGCAAAGCTCGCGCGGCTTGTTTCGGCGTTTCAAAACGACATTGACTGAGGCGGGCCATGACACGAAAACCACCGGCCCTGTTCCGCAAACCCGTTCGTGAAAACCTGTTTGAAAAGCGGCTGCTCCGCTATCTTGAACAGCCCGCCGACAGAAAATTCCTCGCTTCCTGTTTTACCCTCCGGGACGGGACCTATACGTTCACCGGGGAAGTAACGGCGGAAACCGCGAAAAAACTCGCCGCCCTTGCCAAGGCGATCCGGGCAAACCGGAAATTTCCGGTACGGATGCTGCCCTTCGCCGCCCTTGCCGCGGCGCTCGCGGGGCTTTTTGTGTTTTTTACCGTGTTCCTTAACCCCATGCTGGAAAATGCCCTGGAACGGGGTCTGGAAACGGTTTTCCAGGCGCGTGTTACCATCGACCGTTTCCGCCTGAGTCTCATCCGCTTTACCGTCGGCCTGGAACACATTACCATTGCGGACCGGGACGAGCCCATGCGCAACCTTATCGAAATGGGGCGCACGGGAATAACGCTCAACCCGCGGGCGGTTCTGCGGGGAAAAATCTACATCGAAGAAATACGGGCGGATGCGCTCCGCTTTGGCACGCCGCGAACGGTTTCAGGCGCCCTTCCCGCGCACCGCGCGAAAGCGAAAACGGCGCCGCCTGAACGGGAACTGCCGCCCGTTATCGATCTTGCCCGCTTTGACGCGGGGGCCCTCCTTAACCGGGAACTGGGCAAACTCCGGTCGCCGGCCCTGTACGATGAGGCGGCGTCTTTTTATGCGGCAACCATTGCCGCGTGGAACACGCGGGCCGAAGAAGGCCGGCGGCGTCTTGTGGAAATTGAGGCGGCGGCCCGGCCCTTCATCACGTTTAATGTCAACAGTATTAATGTCCGGGACCCCGCCTCGCTTGAACGCGCACGGCAGTTGGCCGCCGATGCCCGGAACGCGGTGGAAACCCTGCGCGCGGCCGTCGACACGGCGAACGGCGTGGCGGCGGGGCTTGGGGCGGATATTGACGCGGCGCGGCTGCTTGAGGCGCACGCGCGGAGCGCCGTTGAGGCCGATTTCGCCCGTCTCAAATCCTACATTGATTTACAGGGCGGCGCGGCATACCGGGAAATTATCGAGCCGTTGATTGGCGATCTGCTTACCGCGCAGGGCCGCGAATATATCCGCTATGGAGAACGGGCCCTTGAAGCGCTGGAACAGGTACGGGCGCTTGGAGCGCGGCTTCCCAAAACACAAAAACCCGCCGCGCCCGCGTTCCGGGGCCGGACCGTTACATTCCCGTCCCGCGCCTACCCGTTCTTTTACCTGAGGACGCTCGCATCGGACTTTACGCTGAACGGCTGGAACTGGGCGTTTGAACTGGGCGACATAAGCTCCGATCCCGATATGACGGGAAAGCCCGCCCGTCTTCATTTTTCCCTCGCGGAAACGGAAGGCCCGCGCCGGAACGCCGCCCTTGCCGCGTCCGCCGATTTCAGGCGAACGGCTCCGGAACGGTTCGGCGTTACCGTTACGGGCGCGAATTTTCCCGTTACGGTAACGGACCCGCTGCCTGCTATCGGCATCGGCGCGTTCCGGGGGAACATGGCCTTTTCACTGGAAAGCCGGGGCGGGACCGGCGGCGCTTTTACGCTCGGCGGCTCGGTTGACCTCCGGGACCCCGCCATAGAGGACGCGCGGGGAACCATCGCCGGGGCCATTGCCGGGGCGGCCGCTGAGACGGACGCGATAACGCTGGGCATCGGCTTTTCCCACTCCGCGTCCGGCGCCAATAGCCTGACGGTTACGGCCAATATCGTAAGCCTCATCATGAACGCCCTCGAACGGGCGGCGCGGCTCTACGCGGCAAAGGCGATCGCGGAACTGGAGCGGACGCTCCGGGGCTATATCGACTCCTATACGAACGGCCTCATTCCCCGCGAAGACCTCGACAATCTCTTTGCCCTGGCCCGGGGAGACGCGGCGGCGCTTACACGGCTCCAGGGGAGCCTCCAGGCGCGCATTGACGAGATAGAGGGAAAAATACGCGGCGCGGCGGACGAGGCGGTAGACGAGGCGAAGCGCCGTCTTGACGCGGCGGAAGCGGAGACGCGGCGGCGCGCGGCGGAAGCCGAGGAAGAGGCCCGCCGCCGCGCGGAAGACGCGAGAAACCAGGCCGAAGCGGAAGCCCGCCGCCGCGCCGCGGAAGCGGAGGCGGAAGTCAGGCGGCAGGCTGAAGAAGCCCGGCGGCAGGCTGAAGAAGAAGCCCGCCGGCGCGCGGGAGACGCCGTGCGGGGAAGGCTCGGCTTCTAGAACCGGCGCCCCGGTAACGCGCAAGACTCAAGCGGCCGGGGATGCCGCCGGGCGTACCGGGCGGCCGCCGTCTCCGGGCAAAAAAAGCCCCGCGCGGCGCGGTAATTTCCTGCCCGCGGGGGGTTGGGCGCTACATGATTCGAACATGTGACATCCACGGTGTAAACGTGGCGCTCTAACCAACTGAGCCAAGCGCCCGGAATCCTCACTATAACCGTTCCGGAACACGCTTGTCAATCCGCGCCGCTCCCGGTACAATAGGAACACGATGGACATTAAGACGATCCGTGATCCGGGTGTTATCAGCCTGGTCGCACGTATTGCGGAACATTACCAAACAAATATCGCGAGCCGGTTTATCCGCCCGGTGCTTTTGCAGGTGGGCCTGGACAAGCCCGTCTGGGACCGGGTAGAGGCGTTGACGTCAAAGCGCGGCAATTATCAGGAACATCTTATGGAGGACCTGTACCATGAGATCGCCGCCGCGGCAAAATTTGTGGCATACGTCCGCCGGGATTTGGTGCCGAATATCAGAAACCGGGTTGAAGCCTCAGGCGGCGGGGCGCAGGAAAAAATCATCCGGGATATGACCGTCGCCGCGTTTCCCGCAAATATCAATGTTTTTGCCGATTATCTTAATCAGCTTTACGCGCGGCTGGTGCAGCTTGACGAGGCGGACACCCGGAACGGGCGGAAACCGCTCTACCCCCGCCTTCAGGAACTTATCGATTTGAAGCGTAACCTGGGCGTCGAAGGCTAACATACAAACCAAACCCGCCGTGCGGCGTTTACGCGGCGTATATACGCCGCCGGTTACCATTCCTCATCGCTGTAACCTGAATCCAGAATGACCGTCTGGGAGGCCAGGCTGAGTTTGGGGCATGTTTGAAACGCCCAATTGCGCGTAAATGCCGAATAACCGGGATACCGTATGGCGCGCGCGGGCATGCTGACGGTGGTCAGAAGCCCGCTGTTCGCAAATGCCCTGCCATGAATTTCCTCAACGCTGTCCGGAATAACAAGGGACGTCAGTGCGGCGCCGTTCTCAAACCCGCCGGTAAACGCTTGGGGGCCAATGATTTTTACACCGCGGGGAATAATCAGTTCGGTGAACGTATTTTTGTAAAAAGCCGCTTTCCCGATTGTTTCCGGCGCGGCGGGCCATGTGATGCCGCCGGGCGTGAGCGCGGGACAGTTGGATACGAAGCGTTCCGGAATTATCACAAGATTTTGGGGAAAGACGACGCGCCTGAGTGACGCGCACCGGGAAAATTCCGCGCCAAACCCGGCAAGGCGAAATTTTTCAAACTCCCGGTACCCGTACTCATCTTCCCCGGCGCCGCTTGCCCCCATGTACCGGATGACGGCGGGAAATACCACCGAAACCAGCGGCGGCAAGTTCCGCTGTTTGGCGTCATCGTCGCTGTAGCGGGCCATATAGGCCACCACGGGAAAACCTTCGATTTCCGCCGGTACAACAAGGTGCGAGCCAAACCCGGCGTCCTTCTGGATGCCGGTAATGACCACGCCGTCCCGCGCTTCGTTCAGCCGGTAGATAAAGTCCGCTGCCGCCGCCGTCTGGCCGCCCGTGTCCATACCCGCGCGTTCCGTTTGCGCCCTGCCGCCGCACGCGGCAAAGATTCCGGCGCCTATCAACAGTAACACGCGCGCGGCCGCCCGCGTAAATCGTCTTTGTTTCATAAATAACTCCTTTACGAGAACAATACCGGGGGGTGTTTGATAACCGCCCGGGCTATTAAACAAGTCCGCTGTCTTTGGTGAAACTTCCCGCCCCGGCCCGTAAACGCGTTGACCGGAAAAACCGGCGCGGCGGCGATTTTTCGGGAAACGGATGAGGGCTGCGGGGCCAGAAAATTATAATATATTTTGGAGAAAATA
>JAITGJ010000077.1 GCA_031280705.1 Spirochaetaceae bacterium | reverse complement strand
ACGCCGCCGCCGCCGTAGCCTGCGGTTGTCCTTGTTGATACGTTGTCCATAACGGCTCCGCTCCGCATAATAAACGCGGCCGGCGCCTCGCTAACACCCTGAACATATACGCCGGCGCCTTCCGCGCTCGTTTTGATGAGCGTGATTTTAGCGCCGTCAAGGTACACGGTGGCGCCGCCCCCTATATTAAGGCCGGAGCCGATGGCATCGGTCTCCATACTGTAGCCGGTCAGGGTTAAATCGGGGCCCAAATATACGGTGTTATACGCAACCTTGAGTACCCCCTTGCCTGATGGTGCGCGGAGCGTTCCCGGGCTGTTCTGGTCAAGCCCCCGCAGTTCTATGGGCGGGTATTCTCCGGCATTGTCGGCAGAGCTTTCTATTAAAAAGGAGGAAGATCCCATATTTTCGGTAATTTCACCCTTAATATGGATACAGGCCCGCATCGCGTCCGCCGTTCCCTTGCCGGGCCACTCACTATCGAACAGGTAGGTTTCTTTTATATCTTCCAGCGCCCGCGCAAGTGTTTGGAACGGCGCGTCCGCGGAACGGCCGCCGTTCGCGGCGTCATCGTCTCCATCCGCGGCAACGTACCAGGCAATGCCCGCAAGGGCGCGTACCACCGTTACCGTGGCGCGCGCGCGTTTGGCGCTGTCCGCGCGGGACGCCGCCGTAAGGGTCAGTTCCCCCGGCGTTTCGCCCGCGCCCACGGTCAGCGTAACGCGGCGCGTTGTCGAACTAACGGCAAGGGCCGTGTCCGGGTCCAGCGCCCCGTCGAGCGTCCAGTCCACCAGCGCGGAGTAATCGCCCGTGCCGCTTACGGCGGCGGCAAACTCCACCGTTCCGCCGGTTTCTACTTCCGCGCTTGTTTTGTTCAGCGTAACGGCGGTTACGCTCCCGCCGCCGGAACCGGGATCGGTCCCAGAACCGGTCCCGGTCCCGGGACCGGGACCCGCGGGGTTTGCGCACCCGGCAAAGAACACTATCGCCGCCAGGGCCGCCGCGCCACATACACCTTTGCACATGGCTTTTATTAAATGAGAAGAAGACGTACGCATGCGTTTCATGGCGCGTACCTCCATGTTTGTTCCTGCCGCGCCGGAATCGAACAACGTCCGATTGATCTGTGCAGGTCAAGGCGCGGCTCGGTTATCAATCCCCAAACGGGTTGTTTGGGGGATTACCGGGCGCGTCAATTCCATTGGCGGGGCAACGGAACCGGCGGCACGGGGGGTTCCGTTAGATCATGGGCGCTCCACAAGCGGCGCGGTAATACGGCGGAAACGGGGGAGAAAAACTAAAGGGGAAGCGGGAAGGAGCGGTATTACCGCGCGGGACCGGCCCGTGGTGATTTATAACGCATGGGGGGGGGGGGAGTTACCGCCGCGTTTTTACGCAAAACGCGCGCGGACGCGGGGCGCGGGCCCACGGCACAAGCGGACGGTTTTGCGCCGGAATTACCGTTTATGGACATAATTTACCCCCTTTTCCCGGAATAACGCCTACCGGCGGTCCCGCCCATGCCGTACCCGGCAACAACGGGTAGAAGCACTGTACCATGCCCGGAATTTTCTGTCAAGCGCTTTTTGGGGGAAATTTTCAAAAAACGCGCGTTTTTTTCGTGCCCACGCCGCCCCCGTGAACAGGCTTGAGCAATCACCCCCGCGCGGTTTATCTTCTTTCCATGAAGCTCCGCGTGTTTTGTGCTTTCATTATGTTGTCCGCCGTTTTTCTCTCCTGCCGCCGCGAAGAAATATCCGCGGTGGTACGGGAAGACCTCTTTTCCCTCGAGATCGGGATGCGAGAGGATCAGGCGGCCCTGTTCAGCCTTGAGGGAGGAATCGCCGCCACCAGCGTCGCCATGCGGGACGGGCTTTTTTATGTGGCCTGGAACAGCGGAGCGAAAATCGTCCGCTACAGTTCCTACGGGGACGCCATCTTCATGATTTATAACGATGAGGTTAACCCGCCGCCCCTGGCCATGCGTACCAATGTGGAACGCGGCGAAGTGGTAACCCGCTGGGCCGTTTCCTGGCCTCTTGCGAGTCCCGGACGAATCGCCGTTGACACGCGGAAACATATTTTTGTGGAAGACCGGCTGCCCCCCGAACGGCGGGTCATTGACCGGGAAAACCGGGTACTCCTCGACAGCATGATACTTCATTTTGACGAAGCGGGGCGCTTTGTCGAGTACCTGGGGCAGGAAGGAATCGGCGGCACGCCCTTTCCCCGGATAAACAATGTCTATACATCCATTAATGACGAGCTTGCCGTGGTATGCCGCCTTCCCTCCGGCTGGGCGGTGTACTGGTTTGACGCGGCCGGAGCGCCCCGCTTTACCGTTTTGGTACACGGCGCCGCCGTGCCGCTCCCGCCGGGAAGGCCGGACGTTTTTCCTTCGGTGGATACCATTGCCGCCGCCCCGGACAGGCGGCAGCTTTTTTTGAAGGTTGATTATTACCGGGCGGTTAATGACGAGAGCACCGGTACCCGCGCGGGCGTTGAGCCGGACAGTTCCATTGTCTGGGTACTGGACGCGGAAACCGGCGCGTATGTTGATTCAATCGAAGTTCCGTTTTACGAGGAGCATATCCCGGGCCGCGGGGAAACGCAAAAATTATTTTATTCACTGATGGGGGTTATCCGGGAGGGGCGGGTATTTCTTTCTCATCCGGTGGACGGCGGGTATCTGATTCTGATCCTCCAGATGGCGCTTCCCGGCGGCGAGGAAGCCGGACGGCGGCAGGGCTTTATTCGCGTGGGGAACGATGAGCTTGAATTTAACGCCTTTGCCCTTTCAGGCGACGGCCTGCTTTCCGGCCTCCTCGCCACGGAACAGGAAGTCCGCATGGCCTTTTGGCGTACGGACCGCCTCGCGGAGGAAATGCTGCCGTAGCCGCGCGCTTATCATGGACTTGTCCGCTGCCCCGGCCGGTTATGCGCCGGAGGTCCGGTTCAGATTGATGAGGCTCCCGGCGAGGAGGGCCGCCCGTTCGCCCGGATCGAGAACCGGTACGGGAAGGGAAAAACGCTTCACCATAAAGACGATCTCGTTCGTGTCCGGGGAAACGGGGAGGGGCCGGAGCGCCCAGGCGTCAAGCTCCGCGCCGCCGGGCGGCGGGTCCGCCGCCAGCGTGGAGCGGAGCCGGGGGATAAACACATAATCATCACGGGCAAATACCGGCTCTCCGGCAACGATGAACGGCACGATGCCCCAGTTGATAAGATTGCTCCGGTAACGTTTGGTGGCATATTCCCGGGCGAAATTGGCCCAGCCACCCAGGACCTTTTGCGCCGAGGCGGCCTGCTCGCGCGCGCTTCCGTCTCCGGGCTTTACCGCATAAATCGCCGAACCGATCCGTAAATCCCTGAGATCAAGTGCGGCCGAAAGGGGCAGTTTTTTTAACTCCTCAAAAAGCGCCCGCATTTCCCGCGTTCCGGCCTGGGGGAATTCCCGGAGCGTACCCGGCGGGAGGCCCGCGCCGTATTCCGCCGCGCGCCGGCGCGCGTCTTCTTCCGCACGCGCCTTGTCCGCCCGCCCGGTATAGCCGGGATCCCTCCGGGACAGCGTGAAGCGGGCGAGCGCGACCGGGTTTGAACGGTAGGAAGACGTTTCCCCGGACGGGATCAACTCATCGGTGGTGGTAACCGGATCGGTCAGAAACGCCGCTACCCGGACGAGCAGGTGCTCCCCGAGGCTGTCCATGGGGGGCCAGTCAGTGATGTTGGGGCCAAGGATGAGGGGCGTCTCTGGCCGTGGCGCGGCGAATCCCCGGTAGACCCGCGCCCGGTACGGGCTGTCGTCATAACGGTACGCCTCCCGCGCCTCTCCCTCCGGGACCAGCCCTTCCGCCGGGGTAAGATAGCCGCCGTTGGCCCAGGTCGCGGCGACGCTCCGGGCGTCCATCAGCGCGACCGAAGCGGTTTGTCCGTCCTGGGGGCGCGAACCTTCCCGGTTGGGGAAATTCCGCGTGGTATGCCGGATGGAAAATCCGTTATGGGCCGGTACGTCTCCCGCGCCAAAACAGGGACCGCAGAACGCGGTACGCATAATAACCCCGGAAGCGGCCAGATCGGCAAGCGCGCCGTTTTGGGCAAGGGCGAGCAGGATCGGCTGGCTTCCCGGATACACCGAAAGGGGAATGCCGTCTCCGGCGGCGCCGTTCCCGGCGGCGCCGTTTTCGGCGGCGCGGCTTTTGATAATATCCCGCATCGTCATGATATTTTCAAACGTTCCCCCGGCGCAGCCGGCAACGATACCCTGATCCACCCGGACGCGCGCGCGGCCGCCCGTTTTCTCAATTTTTCCGGCCAGCGAAAACCGCGCCGCGCCGCCCAGCATATCCGCCGCGTCCTTTTCAACCTGATGAAAAATATCCTCCGCGTTTTCAAGCAGCGTGGTAATTTCGTACACATTGCCCGGGTGAAAGGGGAGGGCGATCACCGGCCTGATGGCGGAAAGATCGATGCGTATCAATTTGTCGTAATACGCCGTGGCCGCGGGTGAAAGGGGGCGAAAATCGTCCGGACGGTTGTGGCAGGCGAGGTAATCACGGATCACGCCGTCCGTTTCCCAAACCGAGGACCACGCGGCCGTTTCCGTGGTCATGACGTCGATGCCGAATCGAAATTCCGCGGAAAGATTCGCCACGCCCGGCCCAAAGAATTCCAGTACGGCATTTTTTACCACGCCGTCATGAAACACTGCGCGGACAAGGGAGAGCGCCACATCCTCTGGCCCCACGCCGTTACGCGGCGTCCCGGAAAGCTCCACGCCGATAATCTCCGGCAGGGTGATATCGTAGGTCTGGCCGAGCAGTTGCTTTACCAGTTCGCCGCCGCCTTCGCCTACGCCCATAACGCCGAGCGGCCCATACCGGGTATGGCTGTCGCTGCCAAGGATCATGCGCCCGCAGCCGGCCATGGCTTCCCGTATATATGAATGGATCACCGCAAGGTGCGGCGGAACAAAAATACCGCCGTATTTTTCCGCGGCGGACCGGCCGAAAACATGATCATCCTCGTTGATGGTTCCCCCGACGGCGGCAAGCGCGTTATGACAGTTGGTGAGCACATAGGGCACGGGAAACCGTTCGAGGCCGCAGGCCCGCGCCGTCTGGATAATGTTGACAAACGTGATGTCGTGGGACGCGAGCGCGTCAAACACAAGACGAAGCCGCTCCTCCGTCCCCCGGTTATGGGCGGCGAGAATTCCCCAGGCGATGGTGCCTTTTCGTCCTTCCGCGCGGAGCGCCGCTTCCGCCGAGATTCCTCCCCGCGCCGTTTGTTCCCCAAGCCGTTCGCGCGCCCTGTTACGGGCGGCGGCGCTGTCGCGGGCTATGCGCCCGTCAAACATCCATGCGCCTTCGCGCAGTACCGTAATCATGCAAACCTCCCCGGACGGCGTTATCATACCACATCCGGGCCGCCTTGATCAGCGCGTTGACCGTGGCTCCCGGCGGCGTTATCGTGATAGCGATAGGGAGAGGCTGGGGTGGAAAAAGTTGTTGAAAAATTGGATGCCATAAACAAGACCCTTGAGCGTATTCTTGCGGTCATAGGAAAAACGGAGCATAAAGCGATCCGGATACTCGCGGCGGTGGGAACGGGCGTAAGCGCCCTGGGATTCACCGGCCTGATAGATATTGTCAGAAAGTGGTTTGTGGGAGGATAATATGTTGTTTCAGTTAATTGCAAGCGTGGCGTTGATCCTTATCGGAATTTCCATTGTTATGATAGCCCGTACGCTTAAAAAGGGCTCAACAGATTAAAACACCAATCGCGTATTTGCATATGCGGTGACCAAAAAGGGTGATTGCCCCCTCGCCTGGTCCCCGCCCCACCGCCTAATCCGCATGGATGCGGATT
>JAITGJ010000047.1 GCA_031280705.1 Spirochaetaceae bacterium | reverse complement strand
GAAATGTCGTTTATGTGCCCCATATAGAGCACATCGGAGAGGGTGTTCAGTTCGATGGGCACGTCCGGGGGCAGGGTAACGCCTTCGATTGCGCCGTAGAGTTCGCGGAGGGAGGCCGGATCGCTAAAGAGGAAGGAAAAAACGCTGTCCTTATACCGGGTGTTTGCGCTCATAAATCTACTATAAATATTCCCGCAAGGCCGCGCAACCCAGAACGGGACTTGACCCCGTCCCTTCCAAAGAACGCCGGGTTTTGCCTCCGGCAAAACCCAGGCTCAAGCCCCAATGGGGCTTGAGCAGGCCGCGCAAGGTGAAGGCGGCGGCCCTACCGCCACGCCCCAGTTGATGTAGGCCGGCCCCGCGCGGAACGCTGCTTTGCGCCAGGTATGCTAGAAGACAAAGCTTGTGTACACGCCCGCCGATACGATTCTGCGCGATATATTCTCCGCCGCGTCATAAAAGGCATAGAGATTCCAGCATTTAATCTGCGCGCCAAGCCCTATGCGCCGTCCGAGCGGAACGTCATAGGAGAGCGCGCTGTACAGGAAGAAAACGCTTCCGGTGGAATGTTCCCCGTTTACAGGTACCGCAAATATATGATAGCCCGCCGCGGAGAGTTTCAGCGTTCCCGCTTTTTTATTTGAGACGCCAAAAAATAGTTTGAGGGTTTCTCCCGCGCCGTACGTGTTGTATATATCGCCGGCGAACCCGCCGCCTGGACGGTCGTCAATATATGTGCTGTTTCCCCACAGAACAATGCCGCCGTGCGCCTTTAGCGAGATATATGACGAGTCTGAAAGACTGCGCGCGTGCTTTACGCTCCATGCAAGCGCATTGCTGGAAAAGGGAATATTTCCCGGGCCTTCGTTGTCAATAATATCGTTTGTAGCATTGAAAAAATCATAGTGCAGGCTGAGGCCGGTGCTTGTAAATGACGGGCCGGAATCGGAAAGCGCAAGCGAAAATAAATAGCCGTCCGACATAACCTGCATCCGGTACGCATCAATATTGTACGCAAACTCAACGTCAAATTCAAAGTGATGATAGGGACGTGCGCTTGCCTGTACAAACGGATTGCCGTATATCACATTGACGCCCAGATACCCGCCCGCCGTATGCCATGCCCCGCCTTCGTTTTGGCGTCCTTCAAAATAGGGAAATGATTTTTCGGTTCCGGCTTTAAACGAAAGCGCGTGAATATTACCGCCCGCGTCCTCGCGTTTGGGGCGGTTGAAGATGCCGTTGAAGCCTGAAAACGGACTTACGAAAACCCCTCCAATCGCGGCGCCTGTTGAGCCTCTGGCGTCAAGTTCAAGAAAAAGCCTGTGCAGTATTTCACCCAAAGAGACGCCGCCTAAAACAGTGCTTATTACGTCGTTAATTGCGGATTCCCGTTCATACAGCGTTTCCCACTGGAGGCTTCCCAGCAGCGCAAACGGTATCGCGCCGTAGAAATTGAACCCGTTAATGCGCGCGCCTGCAAAGTATGTGGAGCCATGGTAAGGATGCCCGAACTGATTTACAAAAAAACGGTCGTTATCTTCCCAGAACCAGGTGCCCGGGTAAAAGTTTCGCGCGATATTTTCAAACTTTACATCAGCAAAGCCCGCGCCGGCAAGACGCATCGTATAATTCTGGACAAGATTGCTTGCGTTAATATCGAACAGTGTGTAAAAAATATCGGCGGCAATATGCGTTTTTACTTGCGGCGAAAGACCGTCCGGCCCGGCCTGCGCGAACAGGGCGCGCTCTGCTTTCAGCGTAAAGAGAAAGAGAATCAGTACGGTCCGAACCGTTATTTTGCTTGGGGGGGGGGGGACTTATAAACCGGCTTCGCATCAATTTCATGAGGGGATGCTACCACGGCGCGGCGGCCCTGACAAGGCTCACGCCCCAACAGGGCTTGAGCAGGCCGCTACACGGTTTGGGCACGCCGCGGTATAATTCCGTATGCACAATAAGCTGACAAAGGAACTTGCCGTATGCGGTTATAACGCCGCGCGGGCGGTGGGAGAACATCACCCGGAAACTATCAACCGCCTTTTTCTGCGCGAAGACCGGATGAAAGATTTTTCGCGGGTTTGCAAGGGGCTTGCGGAACGGAAACGGCCCTACAAAATATGCGATGAAGAAGAACTCGAACGGATATGCAAATCGAACCATCATCAGGGAGTGGTGGCGATGATAGAAGAGCCGGAAATTCTCCCCGCCGCGCCGGAAGATATTGACGCATGGGCCGCGGGCAAAACCGGGCTTGTGCTCCATTCAGTGGGAAACGACCTTAATCTAGGGGCCATTGTCCGCGCGGCGGCGTTTTTTGAAATCGCCTTTATCGTGATAAACGAAGAAGACGGCGAGGCGCATCTCAGCACCGCCGCGTACCGCGCCGCCGAGGGCGGCATGGAACACGTCTCGTTCAGGCGGGTACGGAGCACGGCGAATTTTCTCCGCGCCCTTTCGCGGGAGGTTGTTACCGTGGGCGCGGAGGTGCGCGCGCGGCTGCGGCTGCGGGACCTGGGCGGCATTGTCAGGGACGCCCGTAGCGGCGCCGGCGTGGCCGTGGTTCTGGGCAACGAGGAAACGGGCCTCCCCGGCGATGTGCGGAACAACTGCCGCGCCCTGGTCCGTATTCCCGGCTCGGGCCATATCGAAAGCCTCAACGTGGCCCAGGCGGCGGCGCTCTTTCTCCACGAACTGTTTGAACGGTAACGGCGCGGACCGCTTCCACAGGCCGTGCGCGGGCCGCGTTTCCCGCTTAAAATACTCTTGAGGCTGTTGCAAAACTGAAGTTTTGCAACAGCCTCATACTTGTCATTAATTTATTGGCATGGCATACTCTCCGCATCCGGGAAAGGCGGTCAGGCGGAACGCGCCGGAAACGATACAGATAATAAAGGATAAAGACGAAAATGCCGCATTGCGAAAAACTCACCGGACAGCGCCTCCGCGCGGGACAAAAGGCCAATCCTTCCGGGGCAAAATTCCTCGCCTGTATGGTTTTGCTCCTTGCCATCCTGGCGGGGCTTCCGGCGCGGGAACGCAGCCACCGGAAAATATATCCGGTTGATTCGGGCGTGTGGACGGCCATGCGGGGACTCTATATCGCGCAGGGGCTTGCGCTCCCGTCCACCACCGGCCCCTGGAGCGAAGACGAACTTGTGGCGATGCTCGACCGGCTTGATACGGCAGTTTTTACGCCCGCTGAAACGGCATGGTACGACTATCTTGCCGGGATCCTCACCGGTTCCCGGCGTCCGGTTGAAATCGCGGTTATTCCTTCACCGGAGATTCATCTGCACACAAATACCGAAGACTTTTTTCTGCCCGATCATTTTTACCGTCCCGTCAACACCATGAATCCCCTCCTGGGTCTTGAGGCGGAACTGTTTCTGTTGCGGCACAGTTATATTTTCTTTGAGTGGCCCGTAAGCGCGCGGATTTACTACGCCAACCGGGACGAAGCGGTTAAATTTCCCCTTTCGCCCCAGGCGGGAGACCGCCCGTTTTCGGTAAATATACCCATGCTCGCGGGCGGACACGATCTTGACGCGGACATTCCCTACCGGGGGCTTTTTTCCGTGGGGGGCCGGGGCTGGTACGCCGCCGCCGGGCGGGACCGCCTTTCGTGGGGGCCGGGCGAATCGGGTAATTTTGTTGTGGGGGATCATGTTCACTACCACAATAATCTCAGGGCCGCGCTGTTCAACGGCCGCTTCAAATACACCTACAACATTTCATCGTTTGTGTATCCCGGCGAATACTATCTCGGCTGGGATGCCGCCGCCCACGATTACAACCCGATCCCGGCCTCCAACCCAAACGGGGCCTGGAGTGGCGTACAGAACACCGGCGCGGAAATAAAGGGGGTAAGCCTCTTTATCGCGCACCGGGCCGAGGCGCGTTTTTTTGCTAACCGGCTGAACCTGGCATTAACCGATGCAATCATGTATCAGTCAAAAAACGGAACCGTCGGGCTTGCGCAGCTTAGTCCGGTAATGCTGCTTCACAATCTGTACCGTGATGACAATCAAAATTCGATTCTTGCGCTGGAAGCCGATTTTGCCCTGACGCGGGGTATCAATCTCTACGCCCAGTTCGCGCTGGATCAATTCGCCCTGCCCATTGCCGAAAACGGCCCCCAGCGGGACGCCGCCTCCACGCCCAACGCTATCGGCGTTATGCTGGGCGCGCGGGCCGCGTTCCCGGCGGGGGGGGGGGGGGAGCTGCTGTTCGAGGCGTCTCTTGAGAGCGCGTATACTTCACCGTATCTCTATCTCCAGAGTAATACCGCGGGCTTTAACAGCAACAGTTTTGTCAAGGCGAACCGTTACTACAACGGCGAAGGAAATTATTTCTTTGTCGAGGAATTTCTGGGCTACCGCTGGGGAGGCGACGCCCTGGTTTTTAATGCGCACGCTTCCCTCTCCCGCCCGGGCAGGTGGACGGCCCGGTTCAATTTTTTGGCGATGCTGCACGGCACTCACGACAAATGGACCGCATGGTCGATGGTTTATTCGGCGGACAGCCCTTCCCCGCCGCACGACAGTTTCCTCACGGACCGCCACGAAACCGCCAATTACGCCGACCCGGCGGGCGCGGCGGCGCGGAACGCCGTCTCCCTCACCCTCACGCCCTCGGTTTCCGGTTCGCTTGTTGTATGGAAAACGCTTGAAGTCTATGGAGAAGCGGACGCTATTTTCAGCATTAACCACGGCAATATACAAGGCCGCTTTGCCGCCGATTTCCAGCTTACCCTGGGCGTCAAGTACGCGCTCCGCGCCGGGTATCCCTAAGGAAGCACTGATTTATTCAACCGGGAATAAATCAGTGCTACTTTAAGGTGATTTTTCGCAGTTTTCCGCAGGAAAACGAGAAAAATAATAGGGCAACGCTGATTAGAGTCCATTTAATCAGCGTTGCCCTAAGAGCCTGTTCACATGGCGGATTTTGCGGTTCATTGGCCGTGAAATCCCGGTTTTCGGGATCTAAAGGCCGCCCCCGCGCCTTCCGATAGTAATACCATGATACGCGGATGGTATACCGGCGCGAGCGGGATGCGGGCCCAGCAGTGGCGGCTTGACGCGGTGGCGAACAATCTTGCCAACGTGGACACCGACGGCTATAAAAGGGACGTTACCGCCCACAAGGCGTTCCCGGAACTGCTTTTGCGCCGCATGGACGATGACGGCGTGTACCGGCACCCCTTCGGGTCCGGCGACGCGGCGCCGATCATCGGAAAAATCGGAACCGGGGTCGAGGTCAACGAACTTTTTACCGATTTTCAACAGGGCGCGATGAAGGAAACCGGGAGCGATTTGGACATTGCCCTGGACGGGCGCGGCTTTTTTTCGGTACTGACCCCCTGGGGCGAGCGCTATACCCGCAACGGCTCGTTTCAGCTTGGCAAGGAAGGGTTTCTTGAAACCAAAGAGGGGTATCCGGTCCTGGGGGAAAACGGCCCCATCCGGGTACAGGCGAACAATTTTCAGGTTGATAAAGAGGGCAATGTCTGGATAAACGCCGTCTATGCCGAAGACGGGGCGGTTATGGTGTCGAAAGAAAACAACGCCTGGGAAGAAACGGCGCTGCTCGACACGCTGAAAATCGTCTCATTTGATGTTCCCCGCTATATTGAAAAACAGGGGTCCAGCCTTTACCGCGCCACGGAGGTTTCAGGCCCGGCGGAAATGCTGCCGGTGGAAACGCGGCCACGGGTGGTGCAGGGCTTTACCGAAGCGAGCAATGTTGACCCGGTAACCGAGATGGTGCAGATGATCGAAGTGAACCGCGCATACGAAGCAAACCAGAAAATAATTCAGAGCAGCGATTCCATGCTCGGCGTCCTGATCAACCAGACGGCGAAATTTGGATAACGGGCTTCCGGCGCGGAGTATGACGCGCGCCGAATAGTGTGGAGGAAATTTATGGTACGAAGTTTATGGACCGGCGCGGCCGGGATGATCGGACAGCAGGCAAATATCGACACCATTTCCAACAACCTGGCAAACGTGAATACCGCAGGGTACAAAAAAATGCGCGCCGATTTTGAAGACCTTCTGTACCAGACAGTAAAAACCGCGGGTACGCCGGCAACGGAAGATACGCTGGTTCCCGTTGGCATTCAGATGGGCCACGGGGTCAAGCTGGCGGATACCCAGCGGATGTTTACGCAGGGAGCGCCCCAGGCAACAGAAAATGTGTCCGATATGGCGATTGTGGGCGAAGGATTTTTCCGGATACAGTTATACGATGGAAGCTACGCCTACACGCGGAACGGCGCGTTTCAGATTGACGAAACCGGCCAGATGGTTACCAGCAACGGCTACCGCCTCCTTCCCGATCTGGTGCTTCCCGAAAATTTTCTGCCGGAGCGCCTTTCCATTTCGCAGGACGGCAGGGTTTCTGTCGTGGTGCCGGAAATCAACGAAAATGAACCTATTGAAGTGGGGCAGATCGAACTGTACCGTTTTCCCAATCCCGTGGGCCTGACCGCCGTGGGAGAAAACCTTTTCAAGATAACCGCCGCATCCGGGGAGCCTGTTCCCGGACGGCCCGGCTATGAAGGCATGGGGAAGATTTATCACAAATATCTTGAAATGTCGAATGTTTCCGTAGTGCGGGAAATGGTAGACCTCATCGTGGCCCAGCGCGCCTACGAATTCAACTCCCGTACCATTCAGACCAGCGACAATATGCTGGGAACCGCAACGGGCCTCAAACGGTAGCGCGTGATGGAAGTTTCTTCGCTCCTTCAGGTTTACACCGCCGGCGCCGCGCCGCCCCTTGCGGGCAGAAGCCCCACCGGAATATCCGGCGCGTCCTTTGCGGACGCATCTTTTGCGCAAACGCTTGAACAGACCGTAGCGGCGTCCGGCGGCGCGGCAGACGGGCGGCGGCCCGTCATCGACAAAAACAGCAAACTCTACGAACAGTGTTTTGAACTTGAAACATTCCTCCTTAAAATCCTCGTCAAGGGAATGCGGAGCACCGTGCAGAAAACGAACCTTATTGACACGGGTTTTGCCGGAGAAATTTACGAGGATATGCTTTACGATGAGTATACGCGGGACCTGACGCGGAATGCGCGGCTTGGCCTTGCCGATACGGCATACCTTGAACTCACCGGCCAGCGGGGCCGCCTCATGGAACATTACGCCTGACCTCAGGGCATACAAGATTCCCGGCAGCCTCCCTCGTAAGGCATTTGTTCGCCAGGCCCCGCCGCAGGCCCCCCGGAAAATCCGCATGGATGCGGAGTTTCCGGGGTCGAGCGCCGCCCTGGTTGTGCGGCAGGCCGCAAAAACCAAGCTCAAAATCCG
>JAITGJ010000015.1 GCA_031280705.1 Spirochaetaceae bacterium | reverse complement strand
AACGCCCGGCGGTCCAGCGCCCGGCTGACAAGGTGAACGCCGCATATCATATTACGTCTACAATCGAAATTCGCGCTGCAATCCGCAGCGTGATTAATTGTGGCCATTAAGGAACGGTGGGCGCAATTCGGGTTTGCCATTTTTTAAGCGGCGTGAGGCAGCCCCGGCGCATGAGCGCCGGAATTGGCGGACCTTGCCCCCTCGGCAATCCTTACCTCAAGGCCATGCCCAAGTAAGGTGTTCGCATCCATCATACCTGACAATGAGTCAACCATATCACTTTCAAATTTATTCGCAAGCCGTAACCCATACAGGAGTCCCCCGCGCACATAAAGATGATCGGTGAAAGAAAAATCCAAACCGCCGCCGGCTCTAAACCATAGCGCGCTAAAATCCCCGGCGGAATTACCGATTGCGTTTCCAGCCTGATCTTTTACGGCAAGCATAATCCGGTAGCCAATGCCCAATAGGGGGAATACCGAAAGCTTTTCGTTGACGGCAAAGGGATATTTTCCCAGCAGACCAATATCAAGCCCCGTCAAGGATATATCGCCCTCCTGGCTTACACCGGCTTGTTCCATCTTGAATGTACCGGCAGCGCCAAAAAAGCCTACCGATAATTCCGCATAGGTTGCGTCAAGGAACGCGAAACCGCCGCCGCCGAAATAGGGGGTTTTTACCGACATGGTTGACCCGGATATAGATGCTTCCATTCCTCCGCCAAAATCACTGGTGAAGTACCCGCCCGCACCCGCGCTGAGGCGGAACTCAGACAGGGCAAATGCCCCGCCCGTGGCAACCGCCGCGAGAACCAAAAGAAACCTAAGTTTTTTCATTGAAAAACTCCTTTCGGGGCTTTCGCCCCCTAAATTCCCGCCCTCAAGGGCCGGTTTTCCGTCTGAAAAACGGATCGATTCAAATGAACTGACAATTCCTTTTGAACCAATACCCATGGTATTGTTTTATTTAATAAAAATCAACACCCTAGGAATGTTGTCATGGAAGGTCCATCGTTTACGATAAGAAACTAAGATTAGGCTTTCGTATGACAAATATCAGAAATATATTGGCCGCTAATCTGAAAGGATTCAGGCAAGCCCGGGGCTGGAGTCAGGCTTTATTGGCGGAAAAAGCGGAAACTTCAACAAATTATATTGGAATGTTAGAGAATACCGTCAAATTCCCCTCGTCCGAAATGATACAGAAGCTGGCTTTTGCCCTCGGTATTGATCCAACCGACCTTTTTTCACGGAAAATAGACCCCGTATCCACCATGAAGAACTACCGGAAAGCAGCTTTAGAGGACATTTATGAGCTATTGGGCCGCTTAATCAACGAGAAAATACAGGAATTGGACGAAACTATCTGACCAAAAGGGCTTCCCCGCGCATCTTTAAGCCGCCGCCTTTGTTTTGCGGGCCACTGCCTAAAAAAAGATGTATGGAGCTTGCTTCAAAACCCTCCATACAACAGGTCAGGGAGGGGGCAGCCGCCCCCTGCGGCCGGGCCAACGGCCCGGCCTACCCCCTCTGCGGGGCCCTGCCCCGCAACGCCCCGCCGGGGGGCCTTGGCCCCCCCGGACCCCCCTGGAGTTTTGGGACGCTTTTATGTCCATTAAAACATATCGGGTGTAAATGGCATAAAACAAGTCAAGCATCACCGGCGGCTTGAAAAAGCCCACGCAAAGAGAATGCAATCTGTTCACGCCTCTTTTTTTGTTCATGAAAATTTTTCCCGGGTTCTGTGTTAGTATTACTTTTCTGGCGGGTCGTGTTTTTGGACGCCGTTTTTAGTGTTATTCTGCCTACCGCCGGCCCTTTCATTCATAACCCCGTATGCGGTGCATCCTGCCCGTCTTTTAAGCGTAAATTATTTAACAACAATCGTTATTGAACAACTCCAATTAATCTATCAGTTTTTTACCAATGCGTGCCTGCCCGCAAAGCAGGCGGCTTTATGCACAGACACGAATTCTTTTGCTGATTTGACACAAATAAAATAATCCGGTATAGTGCGGCCTGTACTGCGGATGCGGTACATTAGTCAGGAGGACAATATGAAAAAAATGATGTGGAACGGGATCGCCGCCGCGGTCCTGTGCCTTGCCGCTGGGACAATGGCCTGCGGGAAAGCGGGAACGGCCGGGAATACCGGCGCGGCAGGCAATCAGCTTGTTATGGCGGCGGCATGGAAACAGACCGCCGCCGAATATCGCGCGCTGTATTATCAGGCGTTTAATGTGGCGCGGCTGCATTTGGACAACGCCCTCGCGGCGCGCACCGCCGGGGATAAGCCGCTGGCCGTGATCACCGATGTGGATGACACAGTACTCAACGCGGCGGATTATTGGGCGCGGCTGATAGCGGCGGGCATGGATTTTTTTGACGACGCCGTGTGGGACAGTTGGGTTGCGGAAAACCGGTTCGCCGCCACGCCGGGCGCGCTGGAATTTTGTAGTTATGCCAAAGACCGGGACGTGGAAGTTTTTTATGTAACGAACCGGGATCAGGGAGAGGATACCTATGCCCTGGCCGAAGCGAACCTCACGAGCCTTGGGTTCCCCTTTGTGGACGAAGCGCACCTTTTTGTACAGCGGGAATCGTCCAACAAGGAAGAACGGCAGCAGAAAATAGCCCGTACCCATAATGTCGTTCTGATGCTGGGCGATAACCTGAACGATTTTCGGCGGAAATACTACGTCAAGGATGTGGACGAACGGCTCAGTCTGATGGAAGAGGACCGGGAACTATACGGTATGCGCTATATCGTACTGCCCAACCCCACAGACGGGCATTGGATTCGGGCAATATTCGGCGATTCCGAGCCGCCCGCTACCCCGGAAAATCGCGCCGTGTTCAGGGAGGCGGCGGCCATTTCCCGCTGGAAACGCGCGCCCTGATCCTGAACCTGTTTGGCAACTCCGGCATGGCCGCAGACTGTTGAACAGGTTTCCACACAACGCGCCGCAGCACTATTACCGCGGCGCATTTACTCCCTTGCAGGCGGAAATGGTACGGAACACCACCGGTTTGCCGGTACGGGTTTTGTGCGCCTTTTATCGCACGGCAGTGCGGTTAGTTTCTAAAACTGTGGAGCGGCGCGGGGATTCTTCCGCCCCGGCGTATAAAAATTTCACTGGACGCGGCATTGACCGCCATAACCGGCGCGCCGCCCAACAGTCCGCCGAATTCCGCCCAGTCCCCCGCCCTTTTGCCCGGCACGGGAATAACCCGGACGGCTGTGGTTTTGTTGTTTACCATGCCGATGGCCATTTCATCGGCGATGATGGCGGAAATGGTGGCGGCGCTGGTATCGCCGGGCAGTGCTATCATGTCGAGACCCACGGAGCAAACGGATGTCATCGCCTCAAGCTTATCCAGCGTGATAGTATTACTGCGCACCGCTTCAACCATGCCCTCATCTTCCGAAACAGGAATAAACGCGCCGGAAAAACCGCCCACATGCGTAGACGCCATTACGCCGCCTTTTTTTATCATGTCGGTAAGCATGGCAAGCGCGGCAGTTGTACCGTGCGCTCCCGCCGATGCGAGGCCCATCTCCTCAAGAATACGGGCAACGGAGTCTCCCACCGCGGGCGTGGGCGCGAGAGAAAGATCCAGAATGCCGAAGGGTACGCCAAGCCGCCGCGCCGCTTCCATGCCCACGAGCTGTCCCATGCGGGTTATTTTGAACGCAGTTTTTTTGATGATGTCCGCCAGTTCGTCGAAAGTTGCGCCGGGAAGGCTTTCCAGCGCCGCCCTGATCACGCCGGGGCCGGAAACCCCGACATTGAGGCAGCTTTCCGCCTCTCCCGGTCCGTGAAAAGCCCCGGCCATAAACGGATTATCTTCCGGCGCGTTGCAAAAGACCACAAGCTTCGCGCAGGCAATGCCGTCCCGCCCGGAAGTTTTTTCCGCGGCCGCGCGGATCACCTCCCCCATGCGCCGGACCGCGTCCATGTTGATTCCGCTTTTCGTGCTTGCCACATTGACGCTGGAACAAACGCGGGAAGTAGCGCTGAGCGCGGCGGGAATGGAATCGACGAGAATCCGGTCCCCGCCGGAAAAGCCTTTCTGCACAAGCGCGGAAAATCCGCCCACAAAATCGACGCCGAGTTCCCCGGCTACGCTGTCGAGCACTTCCGCATACGGCGTATAATCGCGGTCGCCGCTTGATCCCGCCACCAGCGCGATGGGCGTAACGGAAAGGCGTTTGTTGATGATCGGGATGCCGTATTCACGTTCGATAGCGCGTCCTGCCGGCACGAGATCTCCCGCCACGCGCAGTAATTTATCACGTATCCGCCGCCGGGTTTTTTCCCCGTTTTCCGCGGCGCAGTCAAGGAGGGATACGCCCAGCGTGATGGCGCGGATGTCGAGTTTGTACCGCATGAACATATCAACAGTTTCTTTTATTTCAAAGGGCGTGAATAACATCTTTTTTGTTCCTTTTTTCGTTTTGCGCGGGCGGCCCGGCCCGTTCGTTTACCGGCACGGCTGCCTACAGAACGTCTATTTTCAAGGAAGTCTGTCTATAATGTTTCCACATTATAGACAGACTCTATTTATAGACGATGCATCGCCGAAAATACTTTTTCGTGCATGATGCTGATGGAAACCCCCAGAGAGCGGGAAAGCCCGTCAAGTTCCGTTTTTACCTCATCAAGCTGTTTTGAATCCACGGAAAATTCAACCATCATCACCATGACAAAATTTCCGGAAAGAATTGTCTGGCTGATGTCGGCGATATTAATATTCCGTTCGGCGAGAAACCCGGAAACCCGTGCGATAATGCCGACCTGATCGGTCCCGACTACCGTGATGATCGCATTCATGTCAACTCCTCACATCCATGTTGTGAACAACACCCATGGACAAAATATGCCGCGTTCCACCGGAGCGCCCCGGGCGCGGGTATCGCTCAGGTAATGTTATGCTCCGCGAGAAACATGTCCAGAACGGTGAGAAACAGAATTACTACCAGGGGCCCGACGAGGAGTCCGTTAAAACCGTACACCGCGACGCCGCCCAGAATCGACACAAAAATAATGAGCGGGTGGAGATGTATCCGGTCCTGGAGAAATACCGGGCGCAAAAAATTGTCCAGCAGGGAAATGCACACTCCCGATACGGCAAGGAATATGATTCCGCCCATAACCTGCCCGGACAGGATGCGGAAAATTCCGATGGGGCCCCACACGAGGCCCGCGCCAAACATGGGAATAAACGAAGAAACCAGTACCAGCGCGGCAAGGACCAGCGAGCCTTTCACGCCAAAAAGCGAAAAAACAATATAGGCCATGACCGCCTGCACCAGCGCGACCATGATGTAGCCAAGGAACAGATTCCGTGTCGTTTCCTTGAATTTTGCCATGAGCGCGTTCATATGCTCCTTCTTGATGGGGATGGCGTGCGTTACCAGATGCGAAAGATAGGGCGCGTCAAGGAAAAAGAAAAAGAGACAGAAAAACATAAAGGCAAGCCCAATTGCGAAGGAACCCAGATTGCGGACCAGGGAAGTACCGGCGGCAATAATGTTCTGCGCGCCTGAGGTAATGGTCTGCAAAAGATCGCGCTGTATTTCTTCCGGCGTCCAGACCACAAGGCCGTTGGTAATGTCGCGTATCAGGTCCGACATGTCAGAAAAAATATCATTGAAAAACGCGGGATTTCCGGCAATGGCGTCCCGTATCAGGCGCACCAGATCCATTATCTGAGCGTAAAACTGCGACACGACAAAAAACAGGGGAATAAGGATAAGGATCATCGTGCCAAGCGAGAAAACAGCGGCAATAATGTTTTTAAGCACGATGCCCGCCGCGCCGGAAAAATTCATCCGGCGCGTCAGCTTGTGGTGCAGCGGCGCGAGGAGGGTATACAGCAGGATGGACCACAGTAATACGGTCATAAACGGGGCGAACAGCGTACAAACGGCCACAAAAAGCGTGATAAGAATCGCCACAAAAATGATCGTTTGAATGGTCCGGGGCGAGGGGAAAAAATCCAGTTCCATGCTACAGGCCCCCCAGTATCCGTTCCGCTTCGGCCTTGCCCGGATAATTGGGAATGCGCGCGATCAGGGCTTCAAGGGAAGTCCGCGCGGACGCGGCGTCGCCGAGGCTTGCATAGGTTTTTCCCAGTTCAAAAAGCGCGTCCCCGTTATCCGGCGCGACACGGAGCAGCGCCTGGTACTGATCCCGCGCCTTGTCAAGATTGCCCGCGCCCACCCATGCGCGCGAGAGATTCAGCATTACGGTCGGGTTTGACGGCTCCACCAGAAGCGCTTTTCCGTAAAATTCCACGCTTTTTGTCCAGTCTTCCTGCCGCGCATAGGCCGCGCCCAGATTGTTGTTCACTTCAAAGGACGCGGGTTCCGCCTGCCATGCCTCAAGCAGTACCGGGAGCGCTTCGGCGGCCATGCCGCCCGCAAGGTAAATTTTCCCCAGATTGATGCGGGGCCGCACATATTTCGCGTCCATGGACACGGCCTTCACATAGGCGCGGATCGCGTCTTCTTCACTGCCGGTTCCCTCGCAGGCAAGTCCCAGCGTGTAAAAATACACGGCCTGGGGGTTAATGTCCGCGGCGCGTCCCGCGTAGGTACGGGCCTCCTCCGGTTTTTCCAGTTCGAGCTTTACCAGGGCCATATTGTAGTTGGTTTGCGCGTCGTTCGGGGCGATTTCCAGCGCGCGGGCAAAGGCGGTCTCCGCCGCCGCGTAATTTTTCGCGCTGTTTTGCGCCGCGCCCAGTTCGCGCAGGGCCGCAATATCTCCCGGCGTGTGGAGCAGGCAGCGGTTAAACGATTCCACCGCCCCGGCGGTATCCCCCCGCGCGGCCAGAATCCGCCCAATTTCCCGGTGCGCCACGGCGTAATCACCCTTGATCTCAATCGCCTTCCGGTAGGCTTCCAGCGCGTTGTCCGGCTTCCCGCTCATGCGGTACGCGCCGCCCAAATTGTACCAACCCGTTTCGTAGCGCGGGTTAAGCCGTACCACCGCTTCGAACGCTTCCGCCGCGCCCGCGTAGTTGCGCATATTGAAGAGAACGCGGCCCAGTTCCGCCTGATGAAGATAATTACCCGCCTCAAGCCGTCCGGCTTCCCGGAATTCCGCCGCCGCCTGTTCCCACTGACGGTTGTCCCGGGCGATGCGTCCCAGCGTGGCGTGGGGCTGCGCCAGTGTCCGGTCCCGCCGGATGGCGGCGCTTGCGTGAGTGGACGCCTGGCTTAACGCTTCTGCCCCCTCCGCCGTACCGGGCCGTCCCGCCGCGGCGGCGTACCAGGTGTCCGCAATGTCCGCGCGGATTCCGGCGTCAAAATGAGTTTCCCCGGGGGGCATCTTTTCCAGCGCCTCCCGGTATTTTTCCACGGCGGCGGCAAGATTCCCGGCCTCAAGAAGGGCCTTCCCCTGATCGACAAGCGCGCGGACTTCCCGCATCCGTGTCTGTACCTCGGCGGAGCGCCGGGCGATTTCCTCTTCTTCCGCCTTCCGCCGCGCCTCTTCCGCCGCGGCCAGGGCGCGCCGCTCCTCCTCGGCCTCCGCGCGGGCGGCGGCGCCGGTTTCCCGCCGGAGCGCGGCCTCTATCTCTGAACGGGCCAAACGTTCACGGGCGGCGAGCGCCTCCGCCTGAAGCGCCAGGGCGTTTTCCAGCGCGTCAAGGCCCCCCTGGTCCGTCCGTCCGGCGTCCCGCGCCTCCCGCTGTAGACGGAGCGCCCGGTCGCGGAGCGTGCGCGCGGTCTCATTTTCAGGATCTTCCAGCAAAATGCCTTCCAGCAGGGCCAGCGCCCGCTGAAACTCATCCTGCTCAAGATAATCCTCTATAATTTTAAGGGTATTCCGGTGAAGCTGGGCGCGCCGTTCCGCCGAACCGGTTTTGACGGTGCGGAAGATCCAGAATCCGCTGCCGGCGAGCAGTATGATGCCTAAACCGATGACGAGGGGAAGTATCACTTTGCGTTTCATAACAAATCCTTCTTTTCGATATGGTTAAAATCGCGCTTGTCCGGCGATTTTTTTCTATTCGAGTTCAAATTCACCCTCATATCCATGAAGGCTTTCCGTTCCGGCGGACATTCCGCGGGTTTCCCCGGCGTCGGCCTGGAGCGATGCGGAAACTTCCTCAAGGAGCTGCCGCCGCCGCGCTTCCTCGGCCCGGACCCGTTCTTCTTCGGCAATGCGCAGCCGTTCGGCGGCGGCGAATTCCGCGTTGATAACGGCAATAAGCCGCTCGATTTCCGCCCGCCGGGGCGAATGGTTTTCCAGCGTAAGATAAAACTGATAATCGCCCACGGCGTCTTTCAGGGCGCCGCTCCGGATCCGGGCGTTTGCCCGGTTGAGCCACGCCGGGGCAAAGGCGCCGTCAGCCTCAATCGCCGCGGTGTAGGAGCGTATCGCCTGTTCCAGGTTCCCCATGCCGAACCAGGTATTGCCCAGATTGAAGGCCAGCGCCGCCGTTTCGTTCCCCCCCCGGGGCAGGGCGCGGAGGTACACCGACACGGCGTCATCGGGCCGCTCAAGCTGCAGGTAAACGATGGCCAGATACTGATACGCCTTGAGATTGGCCGGATCCTCGGCAAGTACCGCTTCCAGAGCGGGAAGGGCGGCTTCGGGGTTGTTCTGCATGAAGAGTTCCTCCGCCCGGGCAAAACCGCTCTGGGCGGGAAGACGCGGCGTCAGCGTAACAAGCGCCGCCGCGGTCAAGAACAAAAAAACGTATACGGATCCTTTCACGGCTCTTTTCCTGTCATAACAAATCTAATCGTACCGGGAGGTTTTTTCAAAATGCCCCCGGCGGGAAGCCGCCGGAACCGCCCCGCGCGGCCCCTTCCGGGGCATTTGACAGCGGCCCCGCTTTCGCCTACGCTTTTCTTATCGGCTGTTTGGGAACGGCAAAAAACACAAATTACAGGAAAAATGGGCGCGAAACGGGCGTTTTGTGCCCGTAGGGGAAACTTCCGGGTTCTTACGCACCCTGTTTGGCGGCGGCAGGTGAAAATTCTTTGCATATCGGACCAAATCGATCCTCTCGTGTATTCTTCTTCCATAAAAGATCATTTTGGGGATGTCGATCTGGTTTTGAGCGCGGGAGACCTCCCCATGGATTACCTTGACTTTATCGTTTCAACCCTGAACAAGCCCCTGCTTTTTGTCTTCGGCAACCACGACCTGAAGGAATATCACCACTACCGGCCCCCCCGGAACACGGGCGGCCTCTGGCGCGGCCTTGAGGAGGAACACGGGGCCATCCACCTGGGATCGCGGGTGCGGCGGGAGGAGGGCCTCATCATGGCGGGCCTGGGAGGCTGTATGCGCTACAATCAGGGTGAAAATCAATATACCAATTTTGAGATGGGCTGGGAAATACTTAAACTCATTCCCGCCCTGCTTTTTAACCGGATTTTCCGGGGGCGGTTTCTGGACGTGCTGTTGACCCACGCCGCGCCGGAGGGCATTCACGACCTTGCCGACCCCTGTCATCGCGGGTTCCCGGTGTTTCTCTGGTTTATGCGGGTTTTCCGGCCCCGCTACCTGATCCACGGGCATATTCACATTTACGACCGGAAAACGCCCCGGGCCACGCGCTACCACGCAACGGACGTGCTGAATGTTTACAGCCACTATCTTCTTGATACCGCCCGTCCTGTTGAGAACACCGAAGGGGCGGCGGATTCAGGCGGGGCAGTATGATAGAGATGCAAAAAAGCCAGGCGGAAGATGATTTTTCCCGCGCCCGGACCAGGGCGATTATTTCCCGGTTCCGGCATTTCCTCGATCACCGCAAGGATGATTTACTTTCTTTCGCGGACATCAAGGATATTCTTCGCCCAAAAAGCGAAAGCTACCGGGGCATGCAGACGGTTCCCCTGAATCTTATCGTGGGAAGCGAGGGGCGCTACCGGGATTTTACCAAGTATTTCCTTCCCCGCGCGGAGCATCTGCGGGACCGCTGGGTCCGCGTGGACGAAGCCCGGCTCAAGGATATTGTGCTTCCGCCCATCAAGCTTTACGAAGTCGGCGGCGTGTATTTTGTGCGCGATGGAAATCACCGGGTATCGGTAGCCCGCTCCCAGGGCGGAGAGATGATCGACGCGGAGATAACGAGCCTTTCCAGCGAAATACCCCTTTCGCCTTCCATGACGACGGAAGAACTCCGGGAGCGGGTGATTCACTACGAAAAACAGCTTTTCTACGAAAAAACGCGCTTTGGAGAAATTACCGGCGACCAGAACCTTGATTTCGGCCAGCCGGGACAGTACGATATTATCTATCACCATATTCTTGAACACAAATACTACATCAACCAGGGGCGCAAGGGAGAAATTTCCCTTGATGCGGCAATCAGATCGTGGTACCGGAATGTGTACGAACCGGCTGCCGGAATTATCCGCGCGGAAAAACTCTGCGCCCGGTTTCCCCGCCGGACAGAAGGCGATCTGTACCTCTGGCTTGTGGCATACTGGGATTTACTCAAAAAAAAATATGGAGTATACTCCCTTGCCGACGCCGCCCGTGATTTCAGCAGGCGTTACGGAACATCAAAGAGCGGAATTCTATCCCTGCTCGCGGCGCTTGCGGGAAAGCTGTTCCGCGCAAAACGCCCGGCCCGTTTTAACGAAGACTGACCGGCCCGCGCCAGCCGGACCGGAAATGTACCGCCCGGCGGTACACGGCGCGAAAACCGGCGTGATTTTTTGGAGGCTGTACGATGGCGATACTTTCAATTCAATCCCATGTGGTGTACGGATACGCGGGAAATACCGCCGCGGTATTTCCCCTCCAGCGGCTGGGCCGGGAAGTGTGGGCGGTGAACACGGTGGAATTTTCCAACCACACGGGGTACCGGGCCTGGCGGGGCAGGGCGCTCGGGGCGGAACTTGCGGGCGAGCTTGTGGAAGGCGTCGCGGACCGGGGCGTTTTGGGAAACTGCGAGGCCGTCCTTTCGGGTTATATGGGAGATTCCGATGTAGGGAACGCAGTGATCGCTGCGGTGCGCCTTGTCCGGAAAGCGGCAGGCGGGGCGTTGTACTGCTGCGATCCGGTGATGGGAGATCTGGGCCGGGGGTTCTACGTCAAAGAAGGGATCCCCGAAAAATTCCGTGATGAAGTTATTCCCCTCGCGGATATTGTTACGCCGAATCAGTTTGAGCTTGAAGCCCTGACGGGCATGAATACCGCATCCCTGGCCGGGGCGCGGGACGCAATTAACGCGCTCCACAGAAAGGGTCCCGCTGTTGTGCTCGTAACCAGTTATTACGAAGGCAGCAATCCTACCCGCATGGAGGGAACCGTTTTTGCGCCGCCCGGTTATATTGATATGCTGGTATCCGACAGCGTTTCCGTGTACCGGGTGCGGACGCCTGCGCTGCCGTTTCCCGGGGGGATGGCCGGTTCCGGGGACCTGTGCACAGCAGTATTTCTGTCGCGGTATCTGGAAAGCCGGGATGTTAAAACCGCGCTGGAGCGTACCGCGGCTTCCGTGTACGGTATTATGGACGCAACCTACCGGGCGGGGAGCGGGGAACTTGCACTTATTGCGGCGCAGGATGAACTGCCTTCTCCATCCCGCGTTTTTGTTTCGGAAAAACTGTAACCGTCCGCCATGCAGAACGGTCCCTGGCGCCGGTTTGATGATTTTATCGCGCCCGGCGCGGACCGCCGCGCAATTCTGGCCGCCCTTTTTGATGAATACCGCCTTGCCGCATCCGAGGAAGTGGTCGCGGGAAACCGTCATATTTTTTTGGGACCGGGGCCGGAAAAGCCGGGACTCGGCGCGACCCGGTTCCCCCTGGGCGGCACGATTCTGGTGGCGCATTACGACCGGGCCCCGGGAAGTCCCGGCGCCAATGACAACAGCGCCGCTGTTTTTCTGCTGGTGGAAACCGCGCTCAAACTGTACGCTTCTGACCGGAAAAACTGGCTCATTATTTTTACGGACAAGGAAGAGCTTGGACCCGGCGGCTCCATCCGTGAACAGGGTTCCTACACGCTGGCCGTTTCGCTTCGGGAAGCGGGATTGGGGAGCGGGAGTTTTTATATTTTTGACGCCTGCGGCGTGGGCGACTGGATCATTATCTCCACCATGGCCGATTACATGATACGGGAAGAAACCGGCGTGGGCGCCGCGGAGATTCGCAAACGCACCCGCGCGCTGCGGGGCCGGGCCCTCAACATAACGCGGAAACTCAACATAGAAAAGGTGCTCCTCGCGCCCGCGCCCTTTTCCGACGATCTTGGGTTTCTGCGTGCGGGGATAACCGCCCAGGCCATTACCGTGCTTCCCGCGCCGGAGGCAAACCGGCTTGCGTCGGAACTGCGAAACCATCCGGGGTTTACCGATTCCCTTATCAAGGGGGAAGCGCGGCGCGACGCCTTTACGGCGCTGCTCCCGGAAACATGGAAAATACTCAACACCCCCGCCGATGAAAAGAGCCGCCTTACGCCGGAATATTTCCGGCAGATGATCCGCTTTGCCGCCGCACTCACCGGCGGGTAATGGCGTGTTGCGGCGTCATTGTACACACCGGTAAAATGCGCCGCCATAACCGTGATGGGAAGCAGCCGGTTATCACGCAAAGCGCGGACAAATAACGCCAACCGTTTTGGGCGGCGGCCGCCGTTCCGCCCGGCTCACCTTCTGGCCTTGATGGTGAGAATTTCTCCGATAAACATACGGTGATAATCATGCGCCGCGTAGATTCCCGTGTCAATAGCGGGGTCCAAAAACTGTCCGGCTTCAAAGTCATGGGTGTACAGTTTCCGGCAAATGATAATTTCCGCCGCCTCACGAAAACCCACCGCGCCGCCGTTTTCGTAAGGAAACACGATGGGCGTGATTCCCGCTTGCTCCGCCTTGTCTGTGTCCCGTCCGGACCGCGCCCCGGCCAGTTCCAGCGCGCCGCGCCGGGAGGAATCAAAAAACGACAGGGTAAAAAGCGCATTTTCATTGGCAAAGCCAAACGTAAACCGCGTGGGCCGTATAAACATGAAGGCGACGTTTTTTCCCCAGAGCACCCCCAGTCCTCCCCAGGAAGCGGTCATGGTGTTCCAGTTGCCCGGATCCATGGCGGTATTTCCGGCGGTGATCAGCATCCATTCTTCGCCAATGCGCCGCGCCGCCGCCCCGGGAAAATCCCGCGCGTCAATATCTTTCCATAAATCGTCCGCCGGAACAACAGCTTTTTGTTTCATGCTCATTCTCCTTTTTATGGGCGCTGTCCAGAAACTGAAATTTCTGGGCAGCACCCATTTTTACAAAAAATCCCGCGGCATAACCGCATGGTTCTGGAACTCCGGCAGGTTTGACCAGCAAGCTGGTCAGCGGGCTTCCGCCGCGCCGTTCTCTTTCGCGGCTTCGCGTTCGCGGTTTTCTTTCGCGTAGAGCGCGGCTTCCCTGTCGTCAATTTTGTAGAAAAAGCCGTTGAGCAGACAGGCAAGGAAATTACAAATCGCGGGAATGCCGCCGTAGAGATACATGAAATTTTTGACAAATTCCGGCGACGCCCGCATATTGGGCACATACCCGATAAACCCAAGGCCGAACAATGCGACCGAACCGGCGATAAAGGTAGCGATTTTGATCGGCACATTAACCAGGGACATGGTAACGGTCCGGTTGTCAATGCCGGTTTTCCAGTAGCCGTATTCGCCCACGTCGATAATGTAACCCATGCCGAAGCCTGAGTACAGCGCCGTGGCCATGGCGGTAAACATATTGATGCCGATAAAGATCGCAATATGGATACTGCCGAACAGGCACATGGCAAATGACGAAAGCACGGTAAGGAACTGCCCCAGCACCATCGCTTTTTTCCGCCCCAGTTTAAGGCCGATCATCGGGCCGGCAATTGTGGTAACCAGGGAGAAAAGTGTCGTTATTGTCTGCGCGACCGCCATAAGGAGCAGCTGCGGATCGTTCTGGACATAGATGTAGTAATACATAACGATTTGCAGGGGAGCAAAAACGCCCAGAAAGAACAAAATAGTTGACATAAAATTGACGATAAGCTGTGAATTGGTTACGACACATTTTACCATGTCGCCGATAGTGATCCCCGGCCGCGCGGGGCCGCCTGCGATCTGTGGGCCGTCGTAGGGCCGGATCAGGCTGCCGAGGAGCATGGTCGCCGCGACATAGAAAAGGCCGTAAATGACCGCCACGACGAGATATTGGTACCGCGCGCCGGTGATGGAGGCGATAAGATTGCGGGCCGGCGTCATGGAGGCCGAGTTGATCACCTGGGCAACGGTCATCAGCCGGACGGCGAGAATAACCATTTTGTTGCGCTTGTCCATATCCGAACCGGCGACAATGTTCAGCGTGCCGTACTGGACCGTGGTAACAAACGCCCACGTTACATTGATGAGAAGGTACGACACGACAATGAGCGCCGCCCGCGCCGGCAGAGGAAACTCAAAGGGCAGGAACATGAGGATTTGCGCGGCGTAAATGATCCAGTGGCTGTACCTGAGCCAGGGGAGATATTTCCCGGCACGGAACTTTGACCGCTCAATTATCGCACCGACAAAAAAACTGATGACAAAATCAGCCACCCGCGCCACGAGGAGGATGGTACCAACCGCGATTGCGGTAATTTTGAGATCTTCCGTGAGGAAGATATTGAGAAATCCCAGCGGCACCATGACAAAGGTAACGACAAAGTTGTAGATGCCATAATTCCGGACTTCTCTTTTCGCGTTTACTTCCATGATTCATTCTCCTTAATCTCTGGAAAGTAAAAAATACGCGGCGCGCCACGGGGAGGAGCGCCGCGCCCGGTGTCCGCTACTTTTTGTAGAAGTTCATCCCGTAGGTATCAACCTCTTCGTTGATCCAGGTGTTTATCTTCGCGGCGATGTCCATTTCGTCGGAACGGCCCAGATAGCCGCCCAGCCACGCGTACCCGCCCCCGCCGGCGTACCGGTCGATAGTCGCCCGCACGGTGGAGCGCACATATTCTTCCGTTACCTGGTTGTATTTTTCATCGGGGTAGAAATTGTACCCGCCCACTACCGTAAGCTGCCCGTGAAATTTTTTCTTGACCGCGAACAGATCGTTGCACTCCTGCGCGGGATCCCAGTATTTCACGCCGATGTCGATGTAGTCCTGCATCCAGTCTTCGCAGCGGCCGCAGTTGTGAAGCTGCACGGGGATGCCCCGGTCCTGCGCCATTTTGGTGTAGCGGGCGTAGACCGGCTTGAAAAGGCGGCGGAATACTTCGGTGGAGAAGAAGGGATCTTTCTGCGCCGCGGTATCGTCCAGCAGGTAAACGATATCGGGCTTGAAGTATTCGATGGTTTTTTCGGTGTAGGGCATATAAAAGTCCGCCATAAAACTGAAAAGCTCTGCGCACGCTTCGGGTTCTTCGATTAGGGCGCACAATCCTTCCGTAAAGCCCATAAAGCCGATAAGCGCCTGGAACGGTCCGTTGCCGGCCATGCAAATGACGCCCGTGGTTTCCCGGTTGATGTGGGCCGTGCCGTCCCGCGCGAGTTTTTCCCAGTCGAACGTGTCCGCAGGGGGCACATCGGGCCGCTTGATCACATCACGCCATTTGGTGATGTCCTCAAGAATAAATTCGTTGGGCTTGGGCAGCGCCTGGTAATTTGTTTCGGCGTTGGAAATATAGGGAACACCCCACATATCCTTGTACTCCCTGGCTCCCGGCGCGCCGCCAAAGGGGAACACCGCGGGCATCGCCATGAGAACCGGATGGTTTTTCGTCGGCGTTCCCGAGGGCGGCCACATTCCCCCCATCGTGAAGTTCGGCACGTACTCGGGCATTTCTCCCCGGCCAAGCCGCAAATAGTTTTCTTTGGGCGACAGCATAGATACCTCCAATAAAGATAGCATTGACGTGCCCGGCAGCCGCGTCCACGGCTTTCCACCCCTGCGGGTTTTATTGGCGCAGACACCGGACAACGTTTCTGTTTTTTAAGGCCAGAGCGAGCAGGACAACGCCGCGCCCGATCGGGCCTGATGAATCATTGTCAGCCCGGTGGGACGGTTCTGTCAAGTTTTTTCTATAAAAAATTGTATTTTGCACGGCGTCCTGGAACCGCGCCGGTTAAATTCCCGCCCTTTCGTAAGTTTTTTTTGAGTCAAACCCCATTTCAGACGGTTCATCTTCAAAAGCCGGCGGCGTTGAACCGACTGGCCGTGCTTACCGGACTTATCGCCATCGGGGCGGTAATCGCTTTGGGGCTGGCGGGCTGCAGACCGAAGCGGATGATATCCCTGCCCCCGCCAAGCGGCCTCCGGCACTTGCGTATAACGGGGCGTTATGTGCAATTTACCCTAAAGGTTATTGGCAAAATTAGAAAAATATGTATAATTTTTAACGGAAGTTGCTTGGAAACTGAGGTTCCTAAACAACTCTAATATATTTTTTAAGCAGGAAGTATCAGCGTTGTAAAACGAGATGATGAAATAGAATATGAAGGGACAATGAGAAAGGCGGACAAAAATAATCAAGGTAGTTGCGATGATCCTGAATATGGAATACTGTAAAAGAACATAGGGAATAAAATGGAGTACAGGCAAACGGCACATAACGTTCCGGCTGTTACGGCATTTGGGGCGGGTAATAGGGCAATGCGAAGCATTGACCCCCCACCCAAATGTGCCGCAATGAGGCGTGGGAGGCGCAGCCGGCCTAGCCGAATGGAGGCCAAGCCCGCTACCACAGGCGTCCCCGGCAAAGCCGGGGCGCGTAAACAGACCTGTTAGCGACGCAAAAACCATTTTCACTTATTTTCTATTACATTTTTAATGGAAATGCCCATTTCATATAATTCATGCGGTGCAATATCTTGTCTATGTTCCCACTCTATTCCTTTTCCATTTGAAACAATATGTATTGTATTAAAATATTTTTCATTTTCTAATTCTTTATACCATGTACCACTAATATAAGGTAATACGTCAAATAATTTTACCTCACCTGTTTCATAATTCAATTTTATTTTATAATTTTCAACAATTTCAATGCCAAGGATTTTTGGTATCATCTTTTTCATGTCCCCCTATTTTAGAGGATCGATTTTAAAATATTGTTCACCTTGGGAAAGCAACTTCCAATTTGCTTCCAAATCTTCACGATGAATTTCTATCCATGCTTCAACTAATTTCATTTTGGGATTTGCCCTTCTAAAATTTCACCATCCAACGCAATTACAACTTCATTCTCAGCATATTCAACATGAATATGTGCCTTATGAATGTTTCCCCGATATTTCTTTATACATGCGTACAATAATACCGTAAAATACTGACAAAATCGGCATATTATTCTCCTTAATATTATATCGATTATTTTTAAAAGTCAAGCGGAGAAAGATACAGGGCCAGCACACTATGTCCACTATCATAAACAATCTTCGTAGATAATTTGAGCGCACGGCGCGGTTTATGATTCGGGCGCGGCCCTTCCATAAAGCCGCCTGATCACGGCAAAACAGCCCAGGGCATACGCCCTTTGCGGGGCGCGCAGCAGGAATTTTTTGCCGGCGGAGAGACTTGAACTCTCACGGGGTTGCCCCCAGTAGATTTTGAGTCTACCGTGTCTGCCATTTCACCACGCCGGCCAGTTTTATCAAACGCCATAACAATACCACAAAACCCGGCGCCCGGGCAAGACCATGCCGGATAGACCGCCGGATTTGTCCCGGTGGCGCTACCCAAAAAGCCGCCGGCATTCCAGGTAAAAACGTTTTTCGGCGGCTTCTCCCATGGAAAAACTTTTCCGGGGCAGGGGACCGGAGGCAGCCACGGTTTCAAAAAGACCATTTTTCGGGATGGGCGGCAGCAATATGCCCACGTTCCCCGGCATTTCGCCCAGATGGAACAGTTCTTCCTCCCCGTGAATATAGTCAATGTCAATGCCCGGCGCCCTGCTCTCCGCACGGCTGCGTTGGATGAACGAATCAAGCAGAGGCTGGAGATAGCCCGTGGCAAGGCCCGGCGCGTCCGTTTCTGCAAAGACGTATTCTCTCCCGGCGGCAAGCCCAAAGCGGCCCTTTGCCGGCTGGGAGGCCACGAGGCGGGAAAGCTCCTCCCTGCCCGGTACGGGACGGCTCGTGAAGCCGGGCAGCGGCGCGAACAGTTCCCGCATCGCCTGAAGGGCCGCGCCGCCTGAAAACCCGGTAAGGAGACGATGAATCGGCTCGAACCGGATACCCGGATCGTAAAGATTTTCCAGTTCCACAAGCGCCCAGCGCGCGGGATGCCGCTCCAGTCCCGCTTCTCCGGTATGCACTTTTTTGTATTCCTCCCAAACGGCCTTTGCCGTGGCAAGCGAATGATTTCCGTCTCCCACGGCAAAAAGGAACGGCGAACCGTCCGTCCGGCGGTATTCCCCGCCGTAACGGGTCTTTGCCCGCTCAAAAAGCCGCTCCAGTCCGGACGCGAGGCACTCAAGCCCGGCATCACCTTCAAGCGCCCAGCCCGCAGCCCGCCCCGATGCCGGGTGGAGCGGCGTATCGTAAAGGCCGGCCCCTTCATTTTTGGCAATCAGGCCCAGGGCGGGAAGGAGGGCGTCCTCTTCATCTTCAATCAAAATGATGATATGCGGCGTTTCCAGCGCCGCGCCCCGGCGTATTTCCATGCGTGGCGGCAGACGTTCGGGAACGGTTCCTTCGGTACTGCGGATCAGGGGGCGGGACGCGGGATCCCATTCGTACCGCTCCAGGTCCAGCGCGATAACCAGACCCCGCCGCCGCGCCGCAGCGGGAGTTGCCCGCTCAAGATACACAAGGCTCCGGCGGGGCGGCGCGAAAATGTCCCCGGCGCGGTATTCTTTCATGGCGCGGTGTATGGCGGCGATACGATCCGCGCGATCGGGGCTGTCGAGGAGGGCTTCGGGGTAAATAAGACGAAGCGTGGAAGGCGCGCTGCCGATGGTCCGGTCAAGCCGGTCCCAATAGGCGCGGTCCTGGGTAAACTGATCGCAGGCGATAACCGCCCAGTCCGCAAGTCCGTCTTCCGCGCGGGGCAAAAGGATTTCCGGCACGGCGACGCCGAGCGCGGCAAGCCGTTCATGTATGTTCAAGGCGTGTCTCCCTCCCGGTTCCCGGAGTGTGGCTTAAACGGGGAAAACCCTACATCGTCTCCAGAAACGGGATACAGACAAGGTTAAGCGCCTCGCGGAGAATACGCTCCACCGCCCGGCAGAGGGCAAGACGCGCACCGGCAAGCGCCCGGTTCTCCGCGCCCAAAATGGGGCAGTCGTGGTAAAACCGGCTGAAACACCGGGAAAGCTCATAAAGATATGCGGCAAGCGCCGATGGATCCATACGCGCGGCGGATTCAGCTACTGCTTCACCATAGGCGGCGGCGGTTTTAAGAAGTTCCCATTCGGCATCGGTGGAAAGGAGCGCCGCGTCAACGCTGCCCGCGCCGGAAAATCCCTGCTCCCCCGCTTTTTTAAGCAGCGCGGAAATACGCGCGCCCATATACTGTAAATACGGTCCCGTATTTCCGTTAAACGAAAGGGATTCTTTCGGATCAAAAAGCATATCTTTTTGGGGATTTACCTGCAAAAGGTAATAGTGAAGCGCGCCCAGGGCAACTTTTTCGGCCACGAGCGCCGGATCGCCCACGGCCTCTTCCCGCTCCTTTGCCCGGATTTCGCGGAGGGCCATATCGCGGAGGCTGTTAACCAGATCATCGGCGTCAACCACCGTCCCCTCCCGGCTTTTCATTTTGCCCTCGGGGAGATTCACCATGCCGTAAGAAAGATGATAAAGGTCCTTTGCCCAGGGATAGCCCAGCTTGCCCAAAATCGAAAAAAGTACCTTAAAGTGATATTGCTGTTCCGAACCTACCACATAGACCAGCCGGTCAAAGGGCCAGTCCTGGTGGCGAAAAATGGCGAGGCCAAAATCCTGCGTGATATAGATTGAAGTCCCGTCGCCGCGAAGGAGCACTTTTTTGTCAAGGTTTTCCGCGCTTAAGTCCACCGCCACCGCGCCGTCTTCTTCCCGGTAGAAAATGCCCTGTTCAAGGCCCTTGAGCACTTCCTGCTTGCCCAAAAGATAAACCTGGCTTTCAAAATCAAACTGATCAAAGGAAATCCCCGTGCGGCGATAGGTTTCCTTCATGCCCTCAACGGCCCAGCCGTTCATTTTTTTCCAGAGATCAACCGTTGCGGGATCGCCGGCTTCCCACTTGCGCAGTAATTCCTGCGCCCGGGCCATCAGCGCGGACCGGCCTTCAGCTTCGTCTTTGGTCAATCCCTCTGTTTTAACCAGCTCTTCGGTTTCGGCCTTCAAATCCCGGTTAAACTGAACGTACCATTCTCCCACAAAGTGATCGCTTTTCTTTTTTTCCGATTCGGGAGTTTTTCCCGCTCCGTGGTCCTGATACGCCAGCATGGATTTACAAATATGAATGCCGCGATCATTGATGATGCAGACTTTGCGGACTTCCGCGCCGCAGACGGCAAGAATGCGGGAAATGCTTTCGCCAAGCGCGTCATTGCGGAGATGCCCCAGATGCAGGGGTTTGTTCGTGTTGGGGCTGGAAAATTCCACCATGATCCGCTTCCCGGCGAGGGTGCCGGGCCGTCCGAAATCCGCGCCGGAAAGGGCCTCCGCAATGATACGCGCGGCGCTTTCCCCCCGGTCAAGAAACACATTGAGGTAGGGGCCATGCGCAATTACTTTGCCGCGCGCGGAGGACGCCGCGCTGTCCGTCCGCTCTGTGGAAAGCCGTTCCGCGAGCAGGGCGGCGATTTGGGGCGGGCCTTTGCGGAACGCCTTCGCAAAACTGAACATGGGAATGCCCAAATCCCCGTATTCTTTCTGGGGCGGCGTTTCCACGATAAGTTCACCGGCGCTGACGCTAAGGTTAACGCCGTTTTCGGCGGCAAGGGCATTGAGCGCCCCGGCAATCCGGTTTCTCCAGGGTGTTTTAAAGTCCAGCATGAAAAAACTATACCCGCTTTGAACCGGCGCGTCAATGGATCGTTTACGGGCGTCCCGGCAGTTAAAACGGCGTCCCGTTGAGCACGGGGTTTTGGACGCATTGGCTTTCCGCTCCGCTACGCTTCGGCGGCGGCGGCCTTCTCGCGTACTAATTCGTTGATAACCTGGCCGGCACAATTATTCCCAATTCGGTTATCCAATGCCGAGTATCTTGATAAGCCGTGCGTTGACTTCCCGCATCACCTCATCTGACACTTTCCCATAGCATTTTTCGAGGTTGGCCAGCGGTATCGCCATCAGCTTGTCAAGGCAGATAAAACT
>JAITGJ010000288.1 GCA_031280705.1 Spirochaetaceae bacterium | reverse complement strand
ATGATGGTGTTATTCGTCATTGATTTGTCGATTTTTGATGAAAAGGCGATTACCGAAAAAACCGTGATAAGGCCGAAAACAAAACCGGCCAGCGGCAGGGTAAATCCGCTTACCAGGGGGATGGAAACGCCGCTGACGATGACAATACCCGCCCCCAGGGACGCGCCGGAGGAAACTCCCAGTATATAGGGCGAGGCCAGGGGATTCCGCAAAATGGACTGGCTTACCGCGCCGCTTATGGAAAGACAGCCGCCGGCGATAAAGGCCAGCAAAACCCTGGGCAGCCGCAGCAGCCAAACAATGGAAACATTTTTCGGATCGATGCCGTCCGCAAGGGGAAGGTGAAACATTTTATGCAGGATGATCAGCAGGGTGTCTCTGACGCTGATGTCAGAACTTCCCAGGGAAACCCCGGCGGCGATAACGCACAGGGTAAGCAGCAATCCCGCAGCGACGCGCTTGCCATTTCTCATACCGCTCAGAATATACTGTCCGGGACATTTGTTCCAGCGTGGCGCTGCCTTTGTATCAACGAATATAAAGCCGCATGGAGAACCTCTAAAAACGGCTCCCAGGCTCGTTCATGCATACCGGCGAAGAGACTTGAACTCTTACATCCTCGCGGACAGTAGATTTTGAGTCTACCGTGTCTACCATTCCACCACGCCGGCTCACGCGCCCCGCAAAAGGGCGATGTTTATTCACTATACCCCAAAAGCGCCGCCTGCCACAAGGGGCACGTCCGCGCTTCGCGCGGACGTGCGGCAGTTTGCGCATTTATTACGGCCGATTGTCGCACTCGCCACAGGCGAGTGCGTCGCGGTTTGCGGGGCAAACCGCATCAGGGGCGTTTAATGCGCAAACTGCGCCGGCGATGGTGCTTGCGCAGGCGGTCCGGTTTGCGACCTTCGGGCGCAGCAAATAACGCAACAACACGGCCGCTTCCGCGCAACGGAAGCGATTTACCTCTGCGTTCCGAAGGAACGCCTGTTGCGCCACGGGTTCATTCCCCAATGATTTTTATCAATACCCGCTTGCGGCGCTGGCCGTCAAACTCGCCGTAGAAAATCTGTTCCCAGGGGCCAAGGTGCAGCTTGCCGCCGCTTACCGCAACCACCGTTTCCCGTCCCATGATTTGCCGCTTCAGGTGGGCATCGGCGTTGATTTCCCCGGTGTTGTGGCGGTAGGAAGCAACCGGTTCGTGGGGGGCCAGTTTTTCCAGCCACACATCAAAATCGTGGTGCAGGCCGGACTCGTCGTCGTTAATAAAAACGCTGGCGGTTATGTGCATGGCGTTTACCAGGCACAGCCCTTCCTGTATGCCCGATTCTTGCAGCAGAGAATCAACCTCCTTGGTGATGTTGATAAATTCCCGGGGCCTTTTGGTATTGAACCACAGTTCTTTGGTTATGGATTTCATGCTCCATTATCCGCCGAAGAGCCGGGCTTTTTCAAGGTTTGCGGCGGCGCCTGTTCAAAATGTTATCGAAGGTGATTTTATATGAGTGATTGCGGGATCCGTAGAAATTTTTCACAATTGTCCCCCTACGAGCCTGTTCAAATTGTGGTTTTTCCGACCCTGCGAACCTTCGGTTCGATGAAGCCCGCCGCTTTCAGCCTGTGTCAAGGGCTGGTGATAATTCCCTGGCGGGAAAGTTCGGTCCGTAAAACCGCCGCGTCAACCTGTTCGGGCATAAGGGCAGAATGTACGGCAATGGCGGCGGCGGTTCCCGCGGCCTGTCCGGTGAGCATACACGCGTAAATCGCCCGCACACTTGATTCGGCCACATGGGTCGTTGAGATGCAGCGGCCCGCCACCAGCAGGTTGTCGGTCTTGACCGGCAGCAGACAGCGGTAGGGTACGCCGAAACTACGGGTGTCGTCATCCTTGATGTGGACAAAGATATGACCCTTGTAGCCCATTCCGGAAAGCGCGCCGTCGCCGCCCATGAAACCGTCCGGGGACAGCATATCGTACATCCGGGGGAACACGCAGACCGTATCGGCAAACACAACGCCCTTTTCAATATCCTCATGGGTAAGAGTATATTTACCCTCAATGCGCCGGGAGTCCCGGAAACCGATCTCAGGCGCGATTGACGCAATCTCAATCCGTTCAAAACCCGGAAAATGGGTCCGCATATAATGGTAAAACTGTTTGATATAGCGGCGGCACTCGATCTCGCCCCTGGTAAGGCCGGTGTTACTCGTTGGATCAATCATGTAGGAACAGGGATAATTGATATAGCTGATAAGGCCGCCGTCGGTGAGCCGCCCAAAGGGCAGGTCCTTGCGCCTGCACTCAAGCCCCGTCTTTCCGGCAAGGTAGTCCTTCTCAAATTGGCGGCCTATCTCTTTGAGTTTATCCCCGTGCCCGGCAAGATACCGCGCGTCAAGACCGGCGATGCGAAAATTCAGGGTTCCCGGCTGACAGTAACCGTCTGTATCCCGGCCTTTTTTGCAGGGGACCCCCGCCGCAAATGCCACATCCCCGTCGCCGGTGGCGTCGATAACGATATCCGATACCAGTGCCTGGGGCCCGTTTTTGGTTTGAATAATAAGCGCCTTGATGCGGCCGTCTTCGACAACGACATCATTGACAAAGGAATGGAACAAAACTTTTACACCTTCCCTTTCCATCAACTCATCAAGAAAAATTTTCAGATATTCGGAGGAAAACCGGTGGGGGGCGTGTTCCCGTATGTCGTGGCTTCGGCCCCATTCGGCGCGATAGGCATTCTCAATTTCCGCGTACAGTCCGTAAGGGGAAAACGAGGTGCCATGCAAAAACCAGTTGCAGGTTTCAACATAGGCCGCGGTGATATTGCCGCCCAAAAAACCGCGTTTTTCCAGCAGCATCACCGACGCGCCGCCCCGCGCCGCGGAAACGGCGGCCCCGATACCGGCTGGTCCTCCTCCGGCAACCAGCACGTCAAAGCGTCCTGAGATTTCAACTTCTTTTGGTTTAATGGTAATAGTCATACACTTACACTCCTGTAATGGTGATATCGTAGCTCGCTGTATATTCCCCGCCAGGGGGCAGCCGGATAGTGCCCGGACGCTTCCTCCAATCATTGTCCAGCTGCGGGTTTGGCGGCAAAGCGGTGATCGATCCGTACCAGGGTTCCATAGCGATAAAAGGGCTTCCCGGAGATGTCCACAATTGAAAATAAGCGTTTCCATTAATCATCATCGCAACGCTCCGCGGATCTTTTTCTGATTTCAGCGTTACCAGCCGGCCCCGGGCGCGATTGTAACAAAAACATCCGTTCTCAAACAAACCATAATCAAGCCCCACCGTTTTTTTATCCGGGCCGTAAAACTTCCTGATTGTCTCAAGCGGCCCGTAACTTTTGATGATATTTTCAGGCGGCTCCGGTTTATCAAATACAATCGAATAATCCGAAAACCGAAGTGTCCCGGTATCCGCGCCGCTGGTTACCGGACAGGAAAAGCGGGGGTGCCCCCCGACAGAAAAAAACATTTCCCGGGGATCTTTGTTTTTAACCCGGTATTCCGTTTTAAGGGTCCTGTCTTCAACCTGATGAAAAACCTGAAAACGGAAACTGAAGGGAAACCGCGCGAGGGTTTCGGGAGTTTCGTTTATTTCAAGCAGCAACGCGTCGCCGCGTTTTTCCACCACGGCAAAATCATGGCGCTGGGCAAATCCGTGCGTTTCCATTTCGTACTCTTTGTTGTCAAGCCGGTATTTGCCGCCGGGAACCGCGCCCAAAAGGGGAAAACAAAGGGACGTTCCGCCGGACCTTTCCGGGTCATCCCGGGGACGCCAAATATAATTAAGGTTTTCCCCGCAAAACCCCAGTTTCCAGGGTTCCGCGCCAAAGGTTTCAACCGCAAAAGCAATTTGTCCGTTTGAGATTTCCGCTTTCATAACCCGCGCTTTTTGGTGTTTACATGGTAAATACTCTTTGAGGCGGCAATAAAAAGGCCGGTATCGTCAAAACACAGATTTGCCGCGAATTCGGGCATTTTGATTATTCCCAGGGCCTTTCCCGCAGGGGTGATAATCCAAATGCCCCCGGGGCCGGTACTGTAGATATTGCCCTCCCTGTCCAGCCTCATACCGTCGGGGCCGCCTTCGCCCTGGGCCTGGTCCATCCTGATAAAAAGCTCCCGCTTTCCCGTGGCCATATCCATTGCGTA
>JAITGJ010000272.1 GCA_031280705.1 Spirochaetaceae bacterium | reverse complement strand
TGTCCACAAAGTCGGTTACTTTGCGGACAGACCTTGCATTTTCTTAGCCTTTAGGCTGCGAAAATGCGATTTTCAAGGAAGTCTGTCTATAATGTGTCCACATTATAGACAGACTCTATTTAGTGTTTGTCTATAAGGCAGGCGCTTTTTTTGGCGGAAAAAGCACGGATATTTCCAAAATCCGGCTGGTTTTGAAAAGAAAGTTGTTTAATAATTTCAGTTGAGGCTGTTCCAACACTTCAGTTTTGGAACAGCTTCCTTTGATTTAAGTTATTAAACCCATATCCGCTTTTTAACAGAACAAAACGCGCCGCGTTTATGGCGTGTTGCGGCGCATCTTGCGGAGACTTGTCCGGCAGCCGCTTATCGGACAGGTCAAGGGGTTCACTTTGGGGGACAAAATGAAAAAACGAATGCTTGCCGGCGCGGCGCTCCTGTGCTGCCTTGCCGTTTCACTTGAGGCTCAGCAGCTTACCCGGTTCGCGGTGGTGGATCTCGCCCGGGTGTACGCTTCTTTTTTCCGGGATTCCCGCGCGGTGCGGGAATTTGAGGAACGCAGCGCCCGCGTGCAGGCGGACATTGACCGCATGACGGCGGAGATTCAAACCCTGCGCGGCCAGCGGCTTGACGCCGAGGCGCGCGGCGATCAGGAACGGGCGCTACGCCTGGAAAACGAGATGTACCGGAAAAGCGAATACCTCCAGGAGTATTACGAAGTCAAAACCGAAGAACTTAACACCCAGCGAAACCGCCTTGCCCAGTCGGGGACCTTCCTGGACCAGGTGTACAGCGAAATCCGGTATATCGCCGAGAGCGAGGGGTACAGCATGGTGCTTAATTTAAAGGGAAACAATGATATTATCTGGTACAGTCCAACGGTAGACATAACTGAAAGATTGATACAGAATCTATTGACCAAAGCGGGGCGCTGATTTTGCTCATCCTGATTTGACGGCAGGCGTAAACGCCGGTCCATGCCTGGGTTTCGCGCATCCAGCCGGCACGCGGCACATGTACTGACAGAACCGCCGCATACGCAATGACAGGCATTCCCGCGAGGAGGGCATACGGCCGGCGACTCAAGTCCCATGCTGGATCAGTACAGGCGAATCAAACGGGAACATCAGGGAGATATTCTTTTCTTCCGGCTGGGTGATTTTTATGAAATGTTTTCCGATGACGCGATTGAAGTTTCCGCCCTGCTCAATCTGACCTTGACCTCCCGCAACGGGATCCCCATGTGCGGCGTGCCTTGGCATTCTTCCCGCTCCTACATTGCCCGGCTTCTTCGGCTGGGGAAAAAAATCGCTATTTGTGAACAGGTTTCCGCACCGGGCCAGGGGAAGGTTATTGAACGGAAGGTGATCGAGGTGATCACGCCCGGTACCACCATTGACGAAGATTTTCTCGACAAGGGAAAATCAAACCACCTGGCCGCGCTTTCCGTCCGGGGCGAATTCGCCGACGCCCTTTTTTCGTTTGCGTATATCGATCTTTCCACAGGCGAATTTTTTGCAACCAGTTTTCCCCATGACGGCGCGGCGGAACGGCTCAGGATGGAACTTGAACGCCTGGACACAAGTGAAATGATCGTGCAGGAATCGCTGCTGGAAGAAAATCCCGGTCTGGAAAAGGCGGTGCGGGACCGGGGCGGCATTGTGGTTAACCGCTGGGCGGACTGGCTGTTCGACGCGGAACGGAGCAGGGAGCGGCTCGAAAATCAGTTTGGCAGAGAGGCCCTCGCAGGGTTTGGCATCCGGGAAAAGGCGGCGGAACTATTATCCGCGGGTGCGCTGCTCGACTATGTGGGGGACACTGCGGGAAATCTCCTTCCCCATGTCAGAAAACTCACCCTGTACGGCGACCGCGATTATGTGGGGATAGACGAAGCGACGGGACGCAATCTTGAACTGGTGCGGAACCAGCGGGACGGCGGCGAACGTTACAGCCTCCTTGAAGTAATGGACGAAACACGTACCGGCATGGGGAGACGGCTGCTCAAACGGCGGCTGCTCCATCCCCTCCGCGACACGGCGCGGATCAACGCCCGGCTTGATATGGTAGAAACCCTGTACCGCAGCCAGGGATACCTTACCCTTTTTCGGGAACTTTTGGGAAAATGTCCGGACCTTGAGCGGCTCTGCTCGCGCCTCGCCATGGACAAAGCGCACGGGCGCGATTTACTGTCCGTGCGGAACGCCCTCACTTCGCTTTTTACGGTGATGGAAAAAAGCGCCGAATTGGGTCTCCGTTTTGCGGATAACGCCTTGGTTACCGGCAGCGCCATTCCCGATGACAACGGCATCTCCGATGGCGAAGATCCCTCAGACGGCGCTCCCCATGAACCGTCCGCGCACGGCGGCCTTTCCGCTCTGGACGCGCTCCAAAAACTGCGCGCGACGCTTGAGGCGGGCATTGCCGAAGACCCTTCCGTGCTGCTTACCGAGGGCAACCTTATCCGCGCGGGCTACAGCGCGGAACTGGACCGGCTCCGGCTGCTCAAAAATGACGGCTCAAAACTCCTCCAGGCGTACCTTGAGGAAGAGCGGGCGCGCACAGGAATTACTACCCTGAAAATAAAATACAACCGTATCATCGGTTATTTTTTTGAAGTAACGAAGGCGCATCTTTCCCGCGTTCCCGGTTATTTTATCCGCCGTCAGGGCATGAGCGGCGTGGAGCGGTACTCCACGGAAAAACTGGGACAGCTTGAATCGGAAATCAACAGCGCATCTGACCTGATTATCGCGCTTGAGCGGCAGATTTTTCTTGAAATTCGGGACGGGGCAAAGCGTCTGGCGCCGCGCCTTGCCGCCGCCGCCGCGTATCTCGCGGAACTGGATGCCGCACAGTCGCTCGCGCGTGCCGCTACGGCGCGCGGCTGGGTGCGCCCTTCCGTGGGGGATCATCTTTCCCTCAGGATTATTGAAGGCCGCCACCCGGTTGTGGAGGCGCATCTCAACGCACGCGAATTCATTCCCAACGACGCCATTCTGGACGGCGGCGGAATCGCTTTCGTCCTGATCACCGGTCCCAATATGGCAGGAAAATCAACGTACCTCCGCCAGGCGGCGCTCATCACGGTGATGGCGCAGATGGGCAGTTTTGTTCCCGCGCGGGAAGCTGACATCGGCATTGCCGACAGGATTTACTGTCGTGTGGGCGCGTCGGACAATCTTGCGCGGGGTGAATCAACATTTCTTGCCGAAATGAACGAAACCGCGTGGATTCTCAACACCGCCACAGAAAAGAGCCTGGTGATCATGGACGAGGTAGGACGCGGCACAGGCACCGAGGACGGCCTTTCCATCGCATGGGCAGTGTGCGAGGAACTGCTTGAGCGGACGCGGTGCCGCACCCTGTTTGCTACCCACTACCACGAACTGGCCCGTCTGGAACATCCGCGTCTTGTCAACCGCTCCATGGAAGTACTTGAACGCGGCGGAGAGATAGTTTTTCTGCGCCGTCTCCGGGAAGGCCCTTCGGAAAATTCCTACGGAATTCATGTCGCGCGCCTTGCAGGAATTCCTGTTCATGTCATCAGCCGCGCCGCCGCGCTTATGGCCGCCTTTACCGGACGCGGCGCGTTTCCCTATACGCTTTCACAAACAGACGCCGGTCCCCCACCGCCCGGCGTCCCGGACGCCGTTTCTGCCGCCGCGCCTCATGCTTTTGTTGCGGAGCTTATGGAAACCGACCTTGACCGGCTGACTCCGCTCGATGCACTGAATCTGCTCCAGGATTGGCAGCGCCGCTTGCAGGAAGGTTCATCCGGTCCGCGGCCTGATCGGAAAAAACGCCGCCCTCCCGCGCCGTCCCGTGATGCAAGTTACGGTCTTTTTGACTGAGTACAACGGCAGGGCGGCAGCGCCCGGCTCATCTCCATACGCCAAAAACGCACGGTAAAGTAAATCCACTCTGAATCGCATAATGATCCGTATGAATCGCTGTTTTGATTTCCCGTTCCTTGCCGCGCTTTTACGGGAACGGCTTTTTCCCGCCGGCTGCGCGCTCTGCGGCAAGACGCTCCTTTACCGGGACGAAATTTGGGAAGGGCTCTGCGCCGCCTGCGCGTCCCGTTTTCCCGTTGAAGAAGGGGCGCGGTGCCGCCGTTGCGGGAAGCTCCTGATTTCTGAAAGGGAAATGTGCCTGTCCTGCCGGGAAGAGGAATCTGTTCTGGACGGGGCCTTTTCCCTGTATCCCTACACGGGCCGTTTCCGGGAACTTTTAAGCGCCTGGAAATTTGGGAAAAATCTTGCTTTAGGCAATTTGCTTGCCCGGCGGCTTCTTGCGGCGGCATCGCGTCTGCCGCTCCCGCCCGATGCGTGCTGGGTGCCCGTGCCGCCCCGCCCCGGAAAAATCCACGACTCAGGCTGGGACCAGATCGTACACCTTGCGTCTTGCCTCCGCCGTCCCGGCCCTGGTCATTCCGGCGTTCCGGTGCGGCCCTGCCTCCGGCGGCTTTCTTCCAAAAAACAAAAAGAACTGAACCGGCGGG
>JAITGJ010000263.1 GCA_031280705.1 Spirochaetaceae bacterium | reverse complement strand
CACGCACACGCAAAATTGGGGGGGGGGGGCACTGCTAAACGGGAAATCGCCGTGTACGCGGGCGCCGCGCAACGCGCCGTGCGCGGGGCGGACGGCATCCGCTGCCCGCCGAAGGGCGGCGCCCGCTGCCTGTCGAAGGACGTGCTTCATAAAATTAAGTATTGTTCAGAATATCTCCGCTTGCAAGCGCAAATCCGAAAAAACTTTGATTTTTTCGCGTATTCGCGGCCCGCCTCCAGGCCCGGCGCTTCGCCGCCACGGTATATCCCCGCGAACAGATGCCTGCCCAAAATCCGCATCCATGCGGATTTTGGGCCTGGGTTTCGACAGCCCCAAACGGTAGTTTGGGGAACTCAGGAGCCGGGCGGCTCCGTACCGGCGTATTTTTGCCGGGCGTTTTCCACCGCGCGGAGAAAACCCGCGCTGGATTCCGTCGCGCCGGATACCGCGTCAAGGTCCGTGGTGTTGTACTCAAGCGCCAGATCGAGCAATTCCTCCATTGCCGCGCCGCCGATTGCCGCGTCGTCATCATGGGCAAGAATCTCAATGCCCGCGATGCCGTGTTCGTCCATCCGCACCAGAACCCGTACCGGCCCCCGGAACCCCGGAGCCGCCCCCGTAAAGACGCCCTGCCCGCCGTCCGCCGCCCGGTACCCCGCACAGCCGGAAACAAGCGCGCACAGGGCAAGCGCCGTTATCGTATATTTCATGCGGAGCCTCCGTTTCTTTATGGGGTTACGGTGTGGTTTTGCTTTGTATAACGGTAAAAAATATGCGGATTATGCGGAATTAATACACCGGAAAGGGTTCCACTTCAATTTGTTCCACATGGAAGCGGGCCGCCACGGCCCATGCCCCCCTTTCAAAGTAGAAACGGGGAAATTCCGCAAGGGCGATGCGCCCGCGTACCCGCCGGGGCCGGTTCCGTTCGGTTCCCCGGAGCATGGCACGGATAGCCGCGCGCGCGGCGTCTTCCAGCGCGGCTGTTTTGCCCCGGATCCAGGCGTCGCTTCCCCCGCCCCGCCCGCCAAAATCTGCCCGGCCCGTCCCCTGAATGATCCGGTTTTGGCCCGCGCGCCACTGTTCCATGCGGCGGAGTTGGGCGGCGCTCATGCGGTAATCGGCCCATACCGAAAAATGCGCGCCGTCAAGGTCCGCGTCTGTTACACGGAGACGCCCGTCGCCAAATACAACGGCGCCCCGGCGTTCCATGTCCAGGTTTTCCGCAAGGCCCCGCTCCTTCTCGCCCGCTTCGTAGCTGAAATCCCAGCCATAGATCATCGCGGCAAAATTGAGCGCCGCCTCTTCCAGCGCCCGCCGCCGCGCCGTTTCCGCGTCCAGGGGATAGGGCGCTTCCGGCGAAAGGGCATAGACCGGTTCCATATCAATGTCTATCCGGCCCCTGAGCACTTCTTCTCCGGCAAGCGGAAGCGCGGCAAGCAAAAACAGAACGGCCGGGAAGAAAAGACGCGTCATGGTTCATTATCGGCGGAGAAAGGGCCGGACAAAACGCCGCGTAAAAAGCATACCGTGCGCGTTTACCGTTCCGGCGGCCCCCGGCGCAGTGTCCGCAAAAACGCGCGGAGTTCCGCGTTTACCGCCAGGGCGGGCGGGCCGCTTTCCGCCCCGCCTGCCGCGCCCGCTTCCGGGGGCATCAAAATCTCATCGCCGCTTGAGACGCGGTCGTAGAATCCGCCGCGGGCAAGCATGCCCGCGCTCACTTCCTCATCAAGGCGGCCCACGGTAAACGTTCCCACCACATCTTCGGGGCGGTATACCAGACCGATGCCTTCATTCGCCGTTGCCGTCCGGCCGCGTTTTACCACCTGAAACACCATCCCCGCGTCCACGCCGTCGGTCTTTCCCCGGTCTATCAGGGCTTCCGACGCCCGGCGGCGTACCAGCTCTCCCCGGAAGGGAAGCGCCGCGCCGAGCTTTTCTACCATGTTGCGCGCGGCGTTGCGGAGGCGGTCCGCGCCGGTCCGGTACACGTTAAAACTCGACGCGGGCGATCCGGTGCGGGCCACATACAGATCGCCGGTTAGTGAAATATCCCGCTCGTTTTCCGTGATTCCGATAACAAGAAAATAGTCCGCCCCGGCTTCCCGCGCCGCGCGAAAGGCGGCGGAAAACGACGCCGCTTCCACGGGCAGGGCAAGGGAACGGATTCGCCGGTCGTGCGTGATAAATTCCCGGACCAGGGCCGCCGTTTTTTCCGCCGCGCCGGGATGGCGGGAAACCGCCCCGCCGGCCAGGGAAAATACGGCGATATTCCAGTGACGGCTTGCCAGTTCCCGCGGCTCCACGTCCCAGCGGCGGTACAGGGTTTCGGAAAGCAGCGCGTCATAATTTTCAATGGCGTCGGTAATGGATTCGCGTTCGGCGGCGCTGAACCGCTCAAGGCCGTTTTCTTCCATAAAGCGCAGTTCTTCAAGATAGCGGGACGGATACCCCTGCCGCCTGAGCAGTTCCGCGTACCCCAGCCGTTCCCGCGCGTAGGGGTTAAGCCTAAGCCCCCGGCGGTACTCAAAGAGGGCTTCGCCGTTCATGTTCCGCCGCCGGAAGTCCCCGGCGCGGTTAAAATGCCAGGCCGCCCAGCGCTCACGGGCGGGATCCTCAAGCGCCGTATGCGCGATAAGGAGATCTTCAAGCGCGGCGCGGATAAATTCATCATCACCGTCAATGGAAAGCGCGGTGGAAAGAACCGTCATGGCTTCGGCGGGCCGCGCGAGGCGGGACAGGGCCATCGCCTTGAGGTACCACGCCCCGGTATCGGCGCGGTCCCGCGCGATGGAAATATCGGCAAGGCGGGCGGCTTCTTCGTAGCGGCCCTCCCGGTAATGCAGCGCGGCAAGAAGCGACCGCGCGGGCGCGTAGCCGGGATGTATGGCAAGGGCCTCTTCCGCGCGGGCGGCGGCTTCGGCGGAACGGCCGGCGCGGAAATCCAGCCACGCGGCAAAATAGCACACCAGATAGTCGCCCGGATGGTAAAGCAGCGCCTGATCGATATAGTTCCGCGCGCCCGCCATGTCTCCAAGCGAGGCGGACACAAGGGCGAGCGAAACAAGCAGGCGGCGGTCATCCGGGAAACGGCGCACGATGTCCCGGTAGCGGCGGAGCGCGTCCCCGGTCTTTCCCGCGGCCACCTCAAGTTCCGCCGCGGCAAAAAGGCCCTCCCGGTTGTACGGTTCCCGCCGCAAAATGTCCGCGATGATCGCGCCGCCTTCGTCCAAACGGCCCAGCGCGATGAGGGTGGACGCCTCCAGATTGGCGAGCGCCATGTCGCTCCGCGCGAGCATACGGGCCTTCCGCGCCCAGACCAGGGCTTCGTCAAATTCACCAAGCTCGTAGTAACATTCCGCGAGAGACGCGGTGGCGGCGGCGTGGGCGGGATTGAGCGCGAGACACTCAAGAAACGATTCGGACGCGGCGTACCAGTCGCCCCGCGTCATCAGGGCGGCGCCCGCGCGGTACCGGGACTGGGCCAGGGCGGGGTTCTCCGCCGCGAACAGCGGCGCGGCGCAAGGCGGCGCGGCAAGAAAAAGCGCGAGCAGTACCCCGGACGCGGCCTGTTTGAGGGCGGCGCGGGGGTTTCCCGCCGCGCCTGAGGCCCCTCCCGCCGGTTTTTTCACGCGGCGCCGTCCCGGTGGAGGATTATCTTTACCGTGTTGATTTTGCGGCCCTCCATATTTTGAACGATAAAATCCATATTGTTGTAGACGGCTTTTTCGTATTTGACCGGAATTTTACCGAACAGATCAAAAACAAACCCGCCAAGCGTGTCAAAATCCGCGGTGGGAAGCTCCACGCCAATCGCCTCGGAGAGGTCCTCCAGGTTAACGCGCGCGTCGCAGAGCCAGGCCCCGTCGCCATTGCCCGTATCGCCCAGGGAGAGGATGTCCTCCTCCTCGTTGTCAAACTCGTCCTGAATGTCGCCGATGATCTCTTCGATAATGTCTTCCATACAGATAATCCCCGAAACGCCGCCGTATTCGTCTACCACCACGGCGATATGGACACGCCGCCGTCTAAGTTCCCGCAATAGTTCATTGATATGTTTGGATATGGGAATAAAAAACGGCTTGCGAAGGATTTTACGGACGTTAAGTTCCCCGTCTTTTACGAGGCTGTGCAGTACGTCTTTCACGTAGAGGATGCCGATCACATTGTCGATGGTTTCCTCATAGACGGGGAAGCGGGAGTGGCCCGTCCCGGTAAGGGTATTGAGCAGGTCCTCCCGGGAGGCGTCAACGGAAATAAATACCGCATCGGTCCGGGGTACCATGATTTCCTTGACCGTGGTGTCGGGGAGTTCCATCACCCCCTTGATCATTTCTTTCTGGTCCGACTCCAAAGCGTCATAGGCCTTTTGATCCATCGTTCCCTTTTTCCGAAAAAAAGACTTCAAAAAATCGGCGGCTTTCATCGTCCGGCCCCCGGAGGTTCACCGCCCCCTTCATCAAGATCGTTCAATAGTTTCTCCTGTAAAACGAGCATGGGTTCATGCGCGTCATTGGTTTCGTGATCCATACCGTCAAGGTGTAGAATGCCATGAATCGCAAGGCGGCGCAACTCTTCTTCTTCGCGCACGGCAAAGTACCGCGCGTTTTCCCGTACGGTCTCAAGCGAGATAATAATGTCCCCCGCAAGGTACCGTTCGCCGCCGTTGCTGTCATCGCCGTTGCCGTCATCACGGTTGCCGGCGTCGCCGTTGCCGGCGTGGAGGGTTTCGCCCAGCGCGAAGGAAAGCACGTCCGTGGCTTCGTCTTTTCCCCGGTAACGGCTGTTGAGCGCGCGTATGGCGGCATCCCCGCAAAAAACCACGGAAAGGTCCCAGTTGGTTTTTCCCAGGGCGTCAAGCGCGTTTTCAAGGTATCCGGCAAAGGCCGCGCTCCAGGGGGGTAAGGGAACCTCCAGCGCGGTGGTTTCAACGCGGTTCATGCGCCGGCCCGCTCCCCGGCGGCGCCGTTACCGGCGGCGGGAGCGGCGGTTTCCGCGGCGGGAATTTTGTCCTTCACCTTGGGATATTCGATCCGGGAATGGTAGTAGCCGGTGAGTACCCGTACAAACGCCTTTTTAATGGTATCCAGTTCCCGGAAGGTCAGCTCCGAATCGGCCAATTGTTCATGATCGAATTTCGCCATGACCAGTTCCTGAATGAATTTTTCAAGCCGCGAGGCGGTAGGTTTTTTCAGCGTCCGGCAGGCGGCCTCGGTTACGTCCGCCAGCATCACCACCGCCGATTCCCGCGAACGGGGGGGATTTCCCGGATAACTGAAATCCTCGCGGTTTACCTGGCCTTCCCGTTTAAGCGCCGCGGCGTAAAAATAGGTGATCAGGGAATTGCCGTGGTGCTCGGCCACGATAGCCACCACTTCTTGCGGAAGGCCGAGGCTCCGCGCCTTCTCCACGCCCAGTTTGACATGACTGCGGATAACCGTGGCCGAAAGGCGGGGGTTGTTCATTTCCGTATGTTTGTTGTAAAGGGTTTGGTTTTCCACAAAATAGGCGGGGTTTTCCATCTTGCCGATATCGTGATAATACGCCCCCACCCGCGCGAGGAGGGGATTTGCCCCAATGGCCTGGCAGGCGTTCTCCGCGAGGTTGGCCACCATGAGCGAGTGGCTGTAGGTCCCCGGCGCGGCGTCAAAGAGCCGCTTCAAAACCGGCGTATTGAGGTCCGCAAGCTCGATAAGCCGGAAATTGGTTACCGCGTTCAGGGCATGTTCCAAAAAGGGAAGCGTGCCCAGCGTCAGCATGGCCGAAATGACGCCGTTCAGCGCCGCCACGAGGATGGAAAGCGGCCAGGAAACCGTGTTGAGCCGGTAGAGCAGGAGGAGTGACGCCGCGGTAACGGCATTGGCCGCGCCGATAACCACCCCGGCCTTGAGAAGGTCCAGCCGCCGTTCCGCGCCGCGCAGGGTCCAGGCGGTAACCACCGCCGAGGCCAGGGCGAAAATATATCCGCCGGGGGTAAACGCCCCGGCAAGGAACGCCGTCAGGGGCAGGGTGATTGCGGCGGCAAAGGCGGCCCGGAAGGAAATCAGGATCGCGGGGATCATGACCGCCATGGGCGTGGGCAAAAAAAGCGCCACGGGAAAATCCTCGGCGCGGGAAAGACCCCGGCAAAAAACCGCCGCGGCCAGGTACAGCGCCGCCACCACGGAAAGGAGGTACACTTCGCCGGGCCGCAAAATCCGGCCCAGGGTGCGTTCCCCGGCGAGAAACACCAAAAGCCCGTAGGCAAAGAGCATAACGAGAATCTTCCCGCTGATGCCCGGTATATCCAACCGTGAACGCGCCGCGTTCAGGGCGGCAAGATCGCCCATCGCCTCCGGGGTGATGACAAAGCCCTGCCGGATAACGCGCTGGCCCCGCTCAACGCGCCGGATCACCGGGTCAACCCGCGCCCGCTGTTCCGCCGCGAAATTTTCCGTGTCCGGCCCGGAATAAAAAACATTCGCCTGGAGAAACGGCTCAAGCAGTGAGGGCGCGATAAATTCAAACGAAAGGGGAAACCCGTTTTCCGCCGCGTAACGGACAATCATGTCGTCCGCCCGGTCCAGCGTGATGATCCGGTCGTAATCAATGATCTCCCGCTCGGTACGGGGGCCATAGTTGTGCCAGAGCTGGGCTTCCTTGCCGTTATAGGCTTCAAGGCCGCTTTCCGGCAGGGCGAAAATTCCCGTTTCAAGCAGATATTCGAGCGCGGCAAGGCTGTATTCAGGAAACCGTTCCCGGTTCTGATCCCGGTAAAGGTACAGGAGCGTCTCGGAGGAATAGAACCCGGGGTAGCCTTCCTCAATCCGCGCGTAGAAATCCTCGAATGTCGCCGTTTCGGCAAAGGCTTTCCCCAGCGCGGCGGCAAATCGCCCGTATTTTTCACGGATTTCCCCGGTTGTCCGGTTGGAATAGGTAAATACCGCGGGAACCCGCCGCACTTCTTCGGCGCGCCGGACCGCCGTTGCCGCCTCATCAACCCAGGAGAGGGATTTTCCGGCGATTACGTCCCGCCCGGCCACACGCCCCGCCTCGAATTCCTCAAAATTCCCGGCGTTAAAGTGGAGATACCCCTGCCCGCCCAAAATGAAGAGCAGGGAAACCAGAAAGGCCCCCAGCGAAGCCAGAAACGGCCCCCGCCGTATCCGGCGCGGCAAAAGCTTTCTTATAAAGGTATTCTCGTATACATCGTCATGGTTCTTTTTCATGGAATGTCCCCTGAGGCTCCGTCCGGTTTCGCCGGATTGCGCACATCCGGTTCCGCGGCATCCGTCCGCGCCGGATACGGCGGCGCCGCATGCGGCGAAGACTCCGCCCGGTGGTACGCCTGAATGATTTTCCGGATGATGGGATGCCGCACCACGTCGGACGTGTGAAGGGCGGAAAAATGAATCCCCTCGACGCCTTCAAGAACCTTGAGGGCGTGCAGCAGCCCGGAATCAACATGCCGGGGCAGATCGATCTGGGTAATGTCCCCGGTGATGACCGCCCGGCCTCCCTCGCCGATGCGGGTCAGAAACATCTTCATCTGTTCTTTGGTGGTATTCTGGGCCTCGTCCAGGATGATCACGCAGTTGCCGAGACTCCGGCCCCGCATATAGGCCAGGGGCGCTATCTCGATAAGATGATCCTCTTCCATGCGGCGTATGGTTTCGTAGGGGATAAGCGCCTCCATCGCGTCATAGAGGGGCCGCAAATACGGGCTTATCTTTTGGGTAAGGTCGCCGGGCAGGAAGCCGAGGCTTTCACCCGCCTCCACAACGGGCCGGGTCAGGACAAGTTTACGGACCTTGCGCGCGAGGACCTGGCCCAGCGCCTCGGCGATGGCAAGGTAGGTTTTCCCCGTCCCCGCCGGCCCCACGCAAAAACAGACCGCCGCGCCCCGCATGCCCCGTATATAATCCGCCTGGTTTTTCCCCCGGGGAAAGACGCTGCGAAACCCGTGCGGTATGTGTATCAGGCTGTCCCGGAGCGCGTCCGCCGGGCGGCCTCCCGCCCCGGCGGCATCCGCCCGGCTGTCCGCTGGAGCGCGGCCGCCTCCGCCGCCGATACCGGCAAGCGCCATAACATATTCAGGCGTCGGGATTTCACCGTCCTTTACCGCGGCGATAAGACTGTCTATCATCAGTTTGAACTGCCGGACCCCGGCCCCGTCCGCCCCTTCAAAGCGGATCTCGTTGCCCCGGACCGCGATGCGCCCGTCCAGGGAACCCTCCAAAACGCGGAGGTTCCCGTCGTTTGCGCCGCATACACCGGAAAGGAGGTCCCGGTTATCCAGGACAATGGTAATACTTTCGTCCAAAGGTTCTCCGCGTAAAAGTCTATAACCGCCTTCAAACATTGGTCAATAGGGCTGCCCACCATCCGCCTCCGTGCGGATGGTGGGCTTGGGTTTTGCGGCGTAGCCACAAAACCCAGGGCGGCGCTCGACCCTGTAGAATCCGCATCCTGCTCAACATCCGCATCCGTGCGGATTGCACCGGGGGGCTTAGCGCGGGGGGCTGCGGGAGAGCCCACGGAGAGGGTCAGGCGAGGGGCCGGGCCGGAAAGGCGGGGGGTGGATAGCCCTTGAGCGGGCTAGAGCGGAACCGGTCCGGAGACCGGGCGG
>JAITGJ010000172.1 GCA_031280705.1 Spirochaetaceae bacterium | reverse complement strand
GCATGGCGTGATGCACCAGGACCCAAAAAGTTTCAATCTTCTTGTCGCCGAACAGGATGCCACGACGAGCGGCGTTGTTTCCGGCATGGTTACCGCTCTTTTTGACTACGATCAGGTGTCGCGCGCGTGGGTGCCTCACGGGGCGTCTTTTGAAATCAGGGTTTTTGAAGAAGAGAACCGGCTCGATGTACTTTGTACCCTGCGGGACGATCTGTACTGGACGTGGTACGATCAGGACCGCCGCGTCAAGGTTACGAGCGACGATATAATTTTCTGGTATAACGAAATTCACGGCGACCCGGCGTGCGAAAGCTCCGGCTACTATCAGCAGTTTGTTACGATGGAAGACGGCACGGAGGCGCATGTTGATATTGAAAAAATTGACGATCGGCGTTTTGTGCTTCACTATCCCCGGATCGTGGCGGAACCGCTCCTGGCGTCCAACATGAGCATTATGCCAAAAATGGATTATGAGGAAGCAAAGCGGCAGGGCGGCGCGGAAGCGGTGCGCGGTATTTTCGGCGTGAATACGGATCCGCGCCGGATTCCCTCCACGGGAGAGTGGTATCTGGTAGCGTATGATGCTTCGCACCGGCTTGTATACCGCCGCAATCCGCATTACTGGGAGAAGGACAGCGCCGGTGTTTCACTTCCCTATGTTGAAGAAAAAATTATCCGCATCGTTGCCGATGAAACGACGCAGTTTTTCATGTTCAAGCAGAATGAGACGGATGCCTACGCGGCCCGGCCCGAAGACCTTGACGAACTGGTGAACCGGCGGAACCCTCATTACACGGTGTACAATGCCGAAGGTTCCCAGAGCGCGCCGTTTTGGACATTCAACCAGAATCCGGTAAACCGGGACCGGATGCAGTACGCGTGGTTTATCCAAAAGGAATTCCGGCAGGCCATGAGCTGTCTTTTGAACCGCGAACGGATCATAATGCAGGTGTACCGGGGGCTTGCGGAGCCGAAATTGTCCTTTTTCCCGGAAACAAACCCCTATTACGATTCCGCCATTTCCCTGGAATATACCTACCATCCCGAACGGGCGGCGGAATTGCTGTCATCAATTGGCATGCGGCGCGGCGGGGACGGCGTGATGCGCGACAGCCGGGGGCGCGCCGTAGAATTTAATTTGACTATTACATCTGACAGCACCATTTTCGGCGACATCGCTTCGATCATTGCCGATGAACTTGGAAAGGCGGGCATTACGGTTCATGTGCGCGTTCTGGAATTTCAGAAAATGGTGGAACAGCTTACGGAAACATTTGACTGGGAATCCCTGCTGATAGGACTTTCGGGGTCAAATACGTTTCCTTCCCAGGGAAGCAATGTCTGGGTTTCCAAGGGGAATCTCCACATGTGGCATCCAAACCAGGCGGCTCCCGCGACCGGGTGGGAGGCGCGCGTGGACTGGCTCTACAACGAAGGCGCCTACACGGTGGATCCTGTACCGGCAAAAATCATCTGGGACGAATACCAGCGTATTTTGCTGGAACAGTGTCCGGTTATTTATCTGGTGCGGGCACGGAGTTTTGCCGCGGTGAGCCACCGCTGGGATCATGCCAATGTGTATTACGATAACCGCAACGGCCTTGACGTATCGCGCGTTTTCCTCGCGCCCTGAAAGGAGCGGTGCATGGCCACAGCCGCGATAACGGCGCTGCTGCGCTTTCCCCTTTTGGCAAAGCGGAAGTTTCCCCTCCTGTTTCATATTGCGGGGAAAATATGTACCATGCTTGTAATGCTGTTCCTGCTGGGGTTTGCCGTTTTTGGCCTTATGGATCTCGCGCCGGGAGATATTGTAGATCAAATAATGATCCAGCAGCTTTTTGGCGAGAGCGGCACCGGGACCGGAAACGCGGCGCAGAACCGGGAAGCCCTGGATGCCGGACAGCTTGCCCGCCGCCGTGCCGAACTGGGGCTGGATATTCCCTTTTATGCGCAGTATTTTCGCTGGCTCCGTCAGGTTGTTGTGCATCACGATCTGGGCGTAAGCCTTATTTCGCGCGCGCCGGTGAGTTTTCTGCTTGCCGCGCGGATTGGGAATTCCCTCATCCTTAACCTGATTTCCCTGCTCCTGATTACCGTATTTTCTTTTGCGCTGGGAGTGTATTTTTCTTCCCGCGCGGGGACGCGGATAGACTGGGCTGTCAGTTTTTTCGCCCTTACGCTCCACGCTTTCCCCGGCATTCTGATGCTGATCCTGCTGCAGCTTTTCGCGTCGGTTACGGGTCTTTTTCCCGTTACGGCATACCCGCCCTTTCCCTTCCGGGAAAATCCGGCGAGATTTGTGTTTTCCTATGCGCATCATATTTTCCTGCCCCTCCTCGCGTCCTTTCTGGGCGGAATCGGCGGAACGCTCCGCATGATACGGGCCACCATGCTGGATCAACTGGGGCAGCCCTATATTACCAGCCTCCGTGCGCGGGGCATTCCCGAATGGCGAATTTATTTTCATCATGCATTCAGAAATACGCTTAACCCCTACATTACCGGGAGCGCAAACCTGCTCGCGGGCCTTTTTTCGGGGTCCCTGATTCTGGAGATTATTTTTGCTTACCCCGGCGTCGGGCGGCTTATGTACGAGGCGGTGCTGCAGGAAGACATCAACCTGGTTTTGGCGAATTTAATGTTTACCAGTTTTCTTGTGCTTGCCGGCATGGTGCTTGCCGACATTGTTCTCGCACTGGTCGATCCAAGGATACGGTATGGAAAGGAACAGTAAATTCGCCTATAATATGCGGAAGGACCGCGATGGGTAAATTCTTCGTTTACCTGAAAAGGCGTCCGCTGGCCTTTGCATCGCTTGTGTTTCTTTTTGTTTTTTATCTGGTGATGATCTTTGCGGAATTTATCGCGCCCTACGCTCCGGTAACCGCTTTCCCCGGCATGACATATCATCCGCCGAATATCCGCTTTGCGGGCGGCGCTTTCCGCGCGCAGGAAGCCCGGGCGGTGAATACCATTACGTGGAAATACGTGCGGGTGCGCGGCGCGTACACGGCCATCACCTTTTTGGCAAAGGGAGCGCCTTACCGGCTCTGGGGCGTTATTCCGATGGAGCGGCGGCTTTTCGGCACGGGAAGCGGCGGGGAAGAAGCGTATCCGGTTTTTCTTCTCGGGGCGGATCATCTGGGGCGGGATCTTTTTTCGCGGATTGTATACGGCAGCCGCATTTCCCTTACCATTGGATTTATCGCCACGGCGATTTCCCTTGCGCTCGCGGTACTGTTCGGCGGCCTCGCGGGATATTCAGGCGGTTTTGCGGACTGGGCCGTCATGCGTGCGGCGGAGTTTTTCATGCTGGTTCCGGGGCTTTACCTGATACTGTTTCTGCGCTCCATTCTTTCATCCAGCATGGATTCCGGAAAATCCTATATGCTGATAACACTGATACTGTCGGTAGTAGGCTGGCCCGGCACGGCGCGCACCATCCGCGGCCTGGTGCACGCAATCAAGCGGGAAGAATTTGTAATGAATGCGCAGCTTGAAATGATTCCTTCTCCGGTAATCATCGTGCGCCACATCATCCCGCAGATCGCCAGCCTCCTTATTGTAAGCATCGCCCTGTCCGTGCCGGGTTTTATCCTTACCGAAACAACCCTGTCGTATCTGGGACTGGGCATTGTGGACCCGGCGGTAAGCTGGGGAAGCCTTATCAAGCGTGATATTTCTACCCTGAGCAACCTGAAAAATTTTCCCTGGCTTCTCAATCCTGTCTGGTGCCTTATCGGCGTAACGCTGGCGTTTAATTTTTTGGGGGATGCCCTGCGGGATTTTTATGATCCCTACAGCGTGATTTTTCCGCGTGCCGGAATGCCGCGCCGCGTCCGGAAAAAAGAAAAATCATCCCGTGTTAAAAAAAGTCCGGCGGAAAAACTCCCGGGCGGAGGGGACCGGCATGCGTGAACAGGAACCGCTTCTTGACGTGCGGAACCTCCGCGTAACATTTCAGGTTTTCCGGGGACAGAAACCGTATTTTGTGCGGGCAGTGCGCGGCATACATTTTTCCCTGTTTCCGGGCGAGGTTCTGGGCATGGTGGGCGAAAGCGGTTCGGGAAAAAGCGCCGCCGCCCAGGCGATACCGGGCCTGCTCCCGGCAAACGCGGCGGTGGAAGGGTCCGTTTACTACCGGGGAACCAGCCTCAGGGAACTCAGGGCGCGGGAACTCCGCGCGTTCCGGGGACGGAAGATCGGCGTCATTTATCAGGAGCCGGGGCGTTCCTTCGATCCCCTGCAAAGCATGGAAAAAGTATTTCTGGAAACGCTACGCAGCAGTAATCCCGCCATTACGCGGACAGAGGCCGCCGCGCGGGCCGCACGCCTTCTTGAGGAGACGGGCCTTGAAAACGGACGTGAGCGCCTCCGCAATTTCCCTCATCAGTTTTCAGGCGGTCAGCTTCAGCGTATCAGCATCGCCCTTGCCCTGGCGGGGGGCTGCGAACTGCTCATCGCCGACGAACCCACGACCGCGCTTGATGTTACCATTCAGCGGCAGATAGTGGAACTGCTCAAGACCCTGCAAAAAAAGCGGAACATTTCAATCATTTTTATCAGTCATGATATTGATCTGGTAGCGGATATTTCCGGACGGATCATGGTGATGTACGGCGGGCTTGTCATGGAGGCCGGACGCGCCGCTTCCATCAGCGCTTCGCCCTGGCATCCCTACACAAAAGCGCTGCTCGCGGCAAGTCCCCGTTTTGGCAGCCACTATTCACGGGAACGCCTTGTGCCCATTCCGGGAAAAATCCGTGACGGAACGGAAGACGCTCCCGAAAGCGGCGGATGTCCTTTCGCGCCCCGCTGCGCGGAAGCCTCTGCGAAATGTGAAACCGCTTTTGGGAGCGTCCTTACGCATGACGGCGGAGACGGCGAAGCGCGGAATGCCTCACATGAAATTCGCTGTATCCGTTATGGAGGCGAAACATGACGATCATAAGCGTGGAAAATCTCAAAAAGCGTTTTAATCTTGAAGCGGGTTTTTTTGCCCGTTTTGGCCGGTTTGTTTATGCGGTGAACGGCGTGTCATTTTCCATCAACGAAAATGAAAGTTACGGCCTTGTCGGAGAATCGGGCTGCGGCAAAACCACGACGGCGCGGCTCCTTGTGCGCATGTACCGGCATGATGAAGGGTCCATCATCTGGCGCGCCGGGAATGATGTTGCCGCCCTCACGGGCCGCGCCCTTAAAAACTACCGGGAAAAAGTAAAATATGTTTTTCAGGATCCGGCCCGCAGCCTTAATCCCCGCATGACGGTTTACGAAGTGCTCACCGCGGGGTACCGCTGGTCGCCGTCCTGGCCCGGCCATGCAGAGGCGCGCCGGGAAGCCGCCGCGATTCTTGAAGAGACGGGACTTTCCGCGCGCGATCTGGAACGGCGGCCCGTGGAATTTTCCGGCGGACAGCGGCAGCGTATTTCCATTGCGCGGGGCCTTATCATGAAGCCGGAACTGCTTATCTGCGACGAAGTAGTTTCCGCGCTGGATGTTTCGGTGCAGGGACAGATACTCAATCTGCTTCTGGATTTGAAATCGCGCCATCGTCTTTCGCTGCTTTTTATTGCCCACGATCTCAAAGTGGCGTCGTATTTTTGTGACCGTATCGGCGTCATGTACCGGGGCGAACTTGTGGAGGAAGCTCCGGCGGACAATCTGTACCAAACCGGGCGGCATCCATATACAGAATTGCTGTTCCGTTCGGCGCGCGCGGGACATTTCGCCGCGAAGAATGCCGCGCGTGAAGGCGGGGCGGGGGAGGCGGAAATCATCCGGGGTGAGGCCGCAACCGCCCTTGCGGAAATTACCGGCTGTTTTTTTGCCGGGCGCTGCCCCCGCGCGGAAGAAATCTGCCGCCGGGAGCATCCGCTGTGGCGGACGCTTCCGTCCGGAAACGGTACGGCGCACCGCGTCCGCTGTCATCGCATAGATGATTAAACAAAACGGCGCGGCAGTGAATTTTTCGCCTTTCGGATGTCCCCCACAACTCCACATCAAAAGGAAAACGCATGGACCTTGAATTACTTGAATACCGGAGCCGCGTATGCAGCAGTATCCGCGATTTTTTTTCCGCCCGTGCCTGGCTTGAGGCCGATACGCCCATTCTCGCGCCGGACCTTATTCCCGAAACATGCCTTGAGGTATTTGAAACCGCGTACCGCCCCCCGCCGGGAAGCCGTACACGCACCGCGCGGCCGTACTGGCTTGTGCCGTCCCCGGAACTGTGGATGAAGCGTATCATCGCGGAACACCGGAAAAGCGTTTTTCAGATTTGTAAATGTTTCAGGAACACGGAATCCGCCGGACGTTTCCACAGCCCGGAATTTACCATGCTGGAATATTACGCCATGGATGCGGATTACCGGGATTCCCTTTCCCTGACAGAAGAACTGTTCGCCTTTATCCTTGAAAACGCGCCCTGGCCCGGCGCGGAAACGGCGCCGCTTGAGCCGCCCTTTCTCCGCATCACCATGCAGGAAGCGTTTGCGCGCTGCGCGGGAATTGCGGATTTGTATGCCGCGGCGGAAAACGGCGCGCTCGGCGGCGAGGCCAGGCGGCTCGGCCTTGAACCGGCGGACTATCTGGATACGGCAGCGCTGTACGATCTTATTTTTATTCACGCGGTGGAGCCGCGCCTTCCCCGGGACCGGCCCGTGGCGCTGGTTGATTATCCGGCGTTTGTGCCCTGCCTTGCAAAAACGGGCGGCGGCGGAAAAACCCGCGAACGGTGGGAACTGTATGTGCGGGGCATCGAACTTGCCAACTGTTATTCAGAAGAAACGGAGGCGGAAAAGGTGCGCGCATATTTTGAAGATGAGGGCGCGGCAAAACAGAAAACCGCGCTGGTTCCCCACCGGCTTGATGATGCGTACTGGAAGATTTTTTTGCCGGACGGAAAGGGCCGTCCCTTTCCCGCCTGTTCGGGCGTGGCGATGGGGCTGGACCGGCTGATTATGGCGCTTACGGGGCGGTCCGCCATTGACGCCGTACTTCCCTTCCCGATGGAGGCGTAAACGGCGGGGCGTTTTGAAAGCGGCGCGGTCCGGGCTTATGTAATAGTAAAGCGATGCGGACTGTCCGCCGCGTTATTCCGTAACGGGTGAACGCCCGGATTGATCGTAAGCCCACTGGAAACGGGGCAGATACGCAAGCCCCGTGTCCACTACCGCGGTTCCGGCAAAGCGGTAATCCACCTGCCGCATATCAATTACTTCATCCAAAAGGCCCCGCCCCATGTTGATAAAATTCATCACCAGGGAAAGATCCGTTTCCGCGGAACTTCCGGCGGGCACGCGGAGAATGTCATTTTTACTGCCGCCGGCCCAGTAGCGGCCCTTGTTGTAAAGCGCGTAATTAAAGGACGAAAGATCTACGGGAAACACATTCGGGTTGTCTACGCTGATCCGGACGAGGAAGCGGGTGTTGATCAACTCCGCCTTTTTGACGCCGATGGAACGTATGCTGAACTGCGGCGAGCGTACCTGCGGGATCGTTACGCTGGAGCGCGTGTGTATCAGTATTTTTGACGAGAAAGGATACTCATACGTCATTTCCAGCCGGAGCGATACTTCGCTTTCCCTGCCGGCCTCTGGCGGGGAATTGCGCAGAAACTGCTCCATATTGACGGTGAGCCGGGCAGGGAACTGCCGGGCTTCATTGTTTGCGAGAATGCGTTCCTGGGGACTGCCGCCCGGCGGGAGCAGTTCGTCAATCACAAGCTGCGCGCTGGCGGTAAGGTCCTGGCCGTCCAGCATAAGCGTCCAGCTTCCGGCGCGGATTTTCGCCGCGTCCTCGCGGGGGTTTCCGGTTTCAAGCGTAAACAGGAATAAAAGGTGATTGGGATCCCGCGCTTCCATGGATTCATACTTGAGGCTGGCCTCGGGCGTGGGCTGGACCGGCATGAGGGCTTCCTTGAGCGCGCAGGAACTGACGGTAAGGCCCGCAAAAAAGAGGGCCGTGAAACGGAATGCCAAACGGCGGAATGATGTTGCTTTCATACCATTCATTATCGGCGAAGGAAAGAATTTACGCAACCACACGCGCCGCGCCGGGCGCTCTTTTTCCCACAGATTAACGATAAAACACGGGTTTGGAAAAATTCTCCTATGAAGAGGGAAAAAACGGCAAATTATAATTTGGCTGGTCCGGCAGAAGAAACCCCCGCAGCGATTTTTACCATACGGTGATCTCCCCATCTTGTTGAATGGGGAATCCCCCCCCCCCCCCGGCGTGGACAGAGCAAGAAACCGGTCGGGCAACCCGGATTCGAACCGGGGACCCCAAGTCCCCCAGACTTGTACGCTAACCAACTGCGCTATTGCCCGGCCTGTTTCTCGCCGCCGGAACTACCTTATCATGGCGGCTTTTCTCTGTCAACTGCCCGCAATCCGCATGTGTGGCCCGGCAGGGCAGGGCGGCCGGGGAGGGCGGCGTGTTTGATCCGGCGCCGCTTGTCCCCTTGCCGGTGTGTTCCTTTTCCCGGTGCGCCGAAACGGTGATACGGGGTATTATCGCGCATTGTTCCATCCGGTATAATGGATCGCATGAACAGGGAACGGCTGGATGCGATTGCCCGCGAGCGCATCATCGTGCTTGACGGGGCGATGGGGACTATGGTGCAGACGTACCGCCTCACGGAGGCGGAATTTCGCGGGAGCCGCTTTGCGGATCATCCCCAAAATCTTGCGGGGATGAACGATGTTCTCTGTTTGACCCGGCCCGGCGTTATCGCGGAAATTCACGCCGCGTATCTCGCCGCGGGCGCGGACATTATCGAAACGTGCAGTTTGAACGCCACGGCGGTTTCTCTTGCCGATTACGGCCTTGCGGATGCGGCCTACGAAATCAGCCGCGCCGCCGCGCGGATTGCCCGTGAAGCGGCCGGCCGGTTTTCCACGCCGGAAAAACCCCGCTTTGTGGCGGGGAGCATCGGCCCCACAAACAAGAGCGGCAGTATGCCGCCCGATTTTGACCATCCTGAAAAACGCGCTATCACCTGGGATCTTCTGGAAGCGGCCTATTACGATAATGTCCGGGGACTCCTCGACGGCGGCGCGGACATACTGCTCGCGGAAACCTGTTTCGATACGCTCAACGCCAAAGCCGCCATTGCCGCGGTAAACCGTCTGTGCGCCGAACGGAGGGAAGATATTCCCTTGATGCTTTCCGCCACCATTACCGGCGCGCCGGCGCGGCTCCTTTCCGGCGAAAGTATCGAGGCGTTTATCGCGGCCACGCTCCACGCGGACCTGTGGGCACTGGGGTTTAACTGTTCTTTTGGCGCGGAAAAAATGCTTGAGCCTCTCCGCCGCCTTGCCGCCCTGCCGTGTCTTGTCAGCGCCTATCCCAACGCGGGCCTTCCCGGTACATCCGGCGTATACGACGAAACGCCGCGCCTTATGGGCGATCATGTCGAGGCGTTTTTTACGGAGGGCCTTGTTAATATTGCCGGGGGCTGCTGCGGTTCGACGCCGGATCATATTGTGGAAATCGCCGCGCGGGCGGAAAAATACCGGCCCCGGCATATTCCTGTCCGCGCGCGGAACGCGGTTTTTGCGGGGCGCGAAGCCTTTACGGTAGACGCCGCCCGCACGGAACCGCTTCGGGGCGGCGGTCCTGCCGCGCCGGAAGAAAACAGGACATTCATCACATTGATTAAAGAAGGTAATTTTGACGGCGCGGTGGAAATGCTTGCGTCCGCTGCCGAACGCGGAGATGAGGTTATCGTTATCGCGGTTGATGACGCCTTTCCCGGCGACACTGGCTCTATCGCCGGCCTTGTCAATACGGCGCTGGTACATCCGTGCGTTGCCGCGAAACCTTTTCTGATCGAATGTCCCCGCTGGGATATTACCGAAGCGGCAATAAAATGCGTTACGGGAAAGCCGCTCGCCGCCCTTTTTACGGGAGACTTCAGCATTGAAGACGCCGCGAAAGACGGCGGCGCCGAACTGCTCCGCCGGGCAAAGGATGTGCGGGCCTGGGGCGCGGCGGCGGCGGCGGCGCTGCCGGGAGAAAACGGCCCCGGCGGGGAAGAACGGCAAATCGCCGCGGCCCGTTATGTCTATAATCTTCTTGCCGGCGCGGGTTTTCCGGTGGAAGATATGGTATTCTATCCCGCGCGCGGCGCGGCGGCGGAACATTTTTCCGCCGTTTACGCATGGATACGGGAACACTGCCCCCGCGCCGGTACGCTTTGGTATTCCGCCGCTGACGGCATTGCGCGCTGATTTTTGGCCGGCAAATTTCCGCCCGCATGGGTCCAGGTACGCCGCGCTTACGATGCCGGTACGGCGGCGTCTTTGATGAAGGCTTGTTCAGGAACCGGCGGAGTTATCAAGCGTCCATGATCTCAAACAGTTTTTTTGTGGTGTTCCAGTTCCGTATCGTTATGTTTGGATATATCGAAGAAAGGGCTACCTTTGAGAAATAACTTTTGGAGAGGCTGCTTGTCAACCGCCGTATATAGAGCACTTGTTCCCCTTCGTACTTTTCATCAACGCCCTCCCGTGTTCTCAGCTCTCCTGCCGCGTCCCGTGCCCTGAGCGGTTCAATCAGAAATATTACATCGTATTTGTACGTGTCCGCCTCTTCGCCAAAGTCTTTCGGTTTTTTTTCGATGATCCGTTTTAATTCAGGAAACGTCAACAGTGCGGCCGTTATTTTGTTTCCCAGTTTTTTGTACAGCGCTGTTTCCATCTTTTCCGCTATTTTTGTTTTACTGTTTTCCGCCGCGGTAAACATGACGTTTCCGCTTTGAATATAGGTTGCGGCGCCGGTAAAGCCCGCTTCTTCAAACAGATTTTTGAGCGCGTCCATTTTGATGATGTTGTTTCCGCCTACATTGATGCCGCGCAATAACGCAAGATACCGGCGCCGTTCCATGTTGTCTCCTTTTTTGACGGCTGATTTTGCGAAGGCTTGCCCACAACCAGAAACCGCCGTCCCGGCGCACAGGCGCGCCGGGACGGTAACGGGGGGGCGCTTCCATGGCGGGATATGCCCGTTTTCGCGGGAAGCGCCCCGCCGTCCGGATGTTACTTTATGTAGGTAGGCCGCGCCACATAGTGGGTGTGGAGCAGTTCATGTGCCTTGTGCCCGTTCGGCTCGCCCAGGAATTCGTCGTACACCTGCTTGATGAAGGGGTTCTGGTGGGAGCAGCGGAATTTACTCTGCTCGTCATCCTGATACAGACCTTTTGCGCGGGCGTTTCGTACCTCATCGGTTGCACCGTAGGGCTGGCCGCCGCCGGAAACGCAGCCGCCCCGGCAGGCCATCACTTCAACAAAGTGATACGGCGTTTCCCTGCCCGCGTCACGGGCCGCACGAATCCGGTTGAGCACTTCGGCGATATTCCCCATCTGGTGGGCCACGGCGATACGGATTTTGGTCCCGTCGAAATCGACTTCGGCTTCCTTGACGCCTTCAAGTCCCCGCGCGGGAACAAGGTTCACATCGCCCAGTTCCTTTTTGGTAATGAGAAAGTACGCGCTCCGTACCGCCGCTTCCATGACGCCGCCGGTGGCCCCGAAAATGGTGCCCGCGCCGGTATAGGGTCCCAGCGGGTTATCCGCGTCCTCGTCGGGAAGCGAATTGATGTCGATGCCCGCCTGCTTGATCATCCGGGCAAGCTCCCGGGTGGTGATGGAGATGTCCACGTCCGGGCCGTATCCGGCGCTTTCCATATCCTTGCCGCGTTTGGCTTCCCACTTTTTCGCGGTACAGGGCATGATGGAGACCGAATACACTTTGGCGGGATCCAGCCCGGCCTTTGCGGCCCAATACGCCTTGATCATCGCGCCCATTTCCTGCTGGGGACTTTTGGCGGTGGAAAAATTCGGGATAAAGTCCGCGAAGTATTTTTCCATATAATCGACCCAGGCCGGACAGCA
>JAITGJ010000082.1 GCA_031280705.1 Spirochaetaceae bacterium | reverse complement strand
CCAATAATAGCGCTGGTTTTAATGTTCCAGGTCCGGACATATATGTCAATGGAACATTCAAGATGTCAGGCAATGCGGTGATAGGTCCAACAGGTATGCCTGGCGGAGATCTCTACCTTACAAGCGGCAAGACTCTCCTCATTACCGGCCCCCTCACAGGAACCGCGCCTTTGGCGAAAATAAGGCCGCAGGATACCGCCGCTGGAACGGCGATTCTCAGCGGGGACGCCGGTTTGGTCAGCGCGCATTACAATAAATTTGAAATCTACGGTACCGCCGATTCAGGCTCGCCACTTTTTGGTAAGTCTATCAATTCCGGCGGCCTGTTGCAGTAATCCGGCGCGCGCCTGCGGCGGTTCGGGCAATGCAGGCGCGGCGGCGCAGTCCTCATTTCCGGCACGGTCCGGCGCGCCGCCTGTTCCAGATACCTGCGGGTCATTGCGCCGGAGGGCGGATTCGGGATAGGATGACGGGCGGAGGTCCCATGCCGGAACTGATCATCCTGGAATTGCTCGCCGGGCTGTTTCTGCTTCTCCCCGCCATCAGAATGCCGTCAAAAGGCCGGTACTCCCTGGATGGTCTCGTCTGCCTGCCGCCGCTTGCCCTGCTTATCGTTATAGGCATATTTCCCGCTTACGGCTTCCGGCCCGAATGTCTCCCTCTTCTGGCGTACTGCGTCATCAACAATGCGGCAAATATCGCTCCGCTCGCCGCGATGCTGACCCGCGTACACGCGCCTGTTTCCCGGCGTCCCAGGTGGCGCGTGGTGTTTTTTATCGCGCTTACCGTGGGTGTCGCCGTGTTTTTTGTGCCCCGGACGGAAACGCGGTTCCTTGCCGAAGCCGAGGGGGTCAGGTCCTTCACGCTTGAGGACGCCGCGCGGAAACATGCCATTACGGTGCGGGTATACGGCGCGGAAAACGGGCCGGAAAAGCCCCTGCTTCTTTTTGCCCCGCCCGTTTCCGCATCTATCGCGGCGGTGGATCTGCTCTGCGGCTCGCTTCGGGACGCGGGTTTTACGGTGCTCGCCTGGTCCCGGCCCGGGTTCGATCTTGTTGCCGCCGGCGAAACAGGGAAAAAGCGCCTCGCGCCGCCCCGGCAAATTGCCGCGATATTCCGCGCCCTTGTTTGGGGGCGCAGATACGCCGGATCAAACGAGGCGGGCCGGAAACTGGAAGCGGGACGCCGTACCGAAGTGGAATTTTTGCTTGATTACCTCCGCGAAAACGAAGTCCACCCTGGGGTGAACAGCCGCCCCGGTGCGGCCACGCCCGAAACGGCGGGGCGCGATACCGGCGCGCCGGTCATCTTTGCCGCGGGACTGGGCGCTGGCGGGGCGGCGCTTCTCGATCTTGCCAGAGACGCGGAAGCCGCCGCCCGCTTTCCCGCCCTGCGGGGCGTTATCGCGTTTGAAAGCCCGCCCCTGTGGGCGTTCAGCCCGCCGCCGGTAGAAGCGGATGAACCGGCCATCCCGCCAAAGCAAAGCGTCCCGGCCGCGCTATGGACCCGCTTTACCGGGCGGCTCCGCGCACTTGTCCCCCGGCGGATAGTGAACGCCAAAACGATCCCCCGGGCTGTGCTTCCGGTCTGCATGGTTGCCGGCGGCCGCATCCGCTCCGCCGCCGGGGCGGAAGGCCGGTACGCCGCGCTGATCCGGTATTTTCACGCCGGGGCCGCGCCCGCCGCGCTCGTTTCCGTTGACGGTATGGGCGTGATGGATTATTCGGATGTGGCAGAGAAGTATCCCATTTTGACGTTTCCCTTCCGGGAAGAAGCGTCTCCCGCCTGGTCCGGCATGGCGGCCGCGCGGAATACGGCGGCCCTGGCGGCGCGTTTCGCGGCGCGGGTACTGGCCGCCTCCGGCGCGGAGGCGCTCCCCGCGGCGGACGCGCCCGTCCTTCCCCCGGCGGGATCAGGCGAGGCGGACGGGGATGCTCCGCAAAGCGTCACCGGGACACCGGGTATTCCAGACGCCGCGTCTCCCGCTGTTCTCCCGCTTGCATCGCGGGGCATTATGATTGAGACCAACGGGGTATGGAATTCGCGGGGCTGGGGGGATATACTTACCCCATGACGACGGCCCAGTTGGACAGGTTTTTCAGGGAAATGCTGAATCTGGATGCCTTTACGGATGCGGACCCGTCGCTTAATGGGCTCCAGGTGGACAACGACGGCGCGGAGATTCGCTCTATCGCCTTTGCCGTGGACGCGGGGCTTGAGACATTCCGCCGGGCGGCGGCGGCGGACGCGGGCATGCTCTTTGTGCATCACGGCCTGTTTTGGGGCAGGCAACTCCGTCTTGCCGGTGGACACCGGGAACGCATCAGGTTTTTGCTGGACCACAATATCGCCCTGTATGCCGTACATCTGCCGCTGGACCAGCATCCGGCGCTGGGAAACAATGCGGCGCTCGCGGAACTTTTGGGCCTCAAAGCGCTTAAACCGTTCGGCCTCTGGAACGGCGTCAAAATCGGCTGGCTGGGGACTTTTCCCGCGCCGGTTGTTACGGACGAGGCGGCACGGCGGATCAGTTTTAACGGGCGCCAGCCCCTTGCGGTGTTCCCCTTCGGCAGGGCAGAGAATACCACCTGTGCGGTGGTTTCAGGCGGCGCGGCCCAGGAAGTGCTGGAAGCGATTGACGCGGGGGCTGATCTGTACGTTACCGGCGAGGCTTCCCACGCGGTATATCATCAAATCGCCGAGGCGGGGATCAACATGATAGCCGGAGGACACTACGCGACCGAAGTGTGGGGCGTCCGCCGGGTAATGGCCCAATGCGCGGCTGTTCTTGAAGCCGGGCTTGAATTTATTGATGTGCCCACGGGACTTTAGAAGCACGAGCGTTGTTCTGAAACCGCGCGGCCCCGCCGCGCGCGGACGGGCGGACCGGGGCACAAAACTACAGGTATGCAGGTGATATGGTGAACGGCAACAATTCCGGAACACGGCGGAGCACGTTACTGCTCCTCCCCTTTATTTTAACGGCGGTAATTATCATTTCCGATCAGGCCGTCAAATTTTACATCGCGTCAACCTGGCCGGAGGGGCCGGTACTTGACGTATTTGGCAATGACTTTCTGTGGATACTCCACGTGCGGAACAAGGCCATTGCGTTCAGTATCGGCGAAGGGCTGCCCGACATGGTGAAAAAAATTCTTTTTATCATACTGCCTGTCGCGGCGCTGGCGCTTATTCTGCGCTTTTACTTCAAAACAAATGATTTTACGCTTTTCCAGCGGTGGGCCATTGCCGGCGTTATCGGCGGCGGCATGGGAAATCTTATCGACCGGATGTTCCGGCCCGCCGGCGTGGTTGATTTTATAAGCGTCAAGCTTTACGGTTTTTTGGGGTTTGAGCGCTGGCCCACGTTCAATATCGCGGACGCCGCCGTAGTGGTGTGCGTGTTTCTTTTTATCTTTGCCCTGTTTTTCACGCCCGGCGGCGCTGCCTCCGCGAAGGAGCGGCGGTAAAATGAATAAAAAGACAAATACGATCCTTTTTATGCTGATAGCGACGCTGTTTAACATTGTTTCCGGCGTGGTGTTTTTTCTGGCGCTCTTTTTTGTGTACGCCCGCTTCGTCGCGCCGCGTCTTTCGGAATCGGCCCGGCCGTGGGGCCTCCCGGTAATTCTTTTCGGTTCATTTGGGCTTTCCGTTGTATCGTATCATATACTGGTACGGATTTTTACCAAACGGGTCAATCTGGAAAAACACTTTTCGCCGCTTTTTTCACCCGGCAAAAAACCGCCCCGCCGCGGCGAGTAGCCGGGCCGCCCCGCCCGCGCGCGGGACGGCCCTTTCCGTGCGGGAAACGGTCCCCATTCGTGCGCGGGCGGGGTACGCCGGGCGGCATCTTTTCAAATATATCCGTATTGTTTACACTGCACGCTCGTACAAGGAGAAAAATGATGGCCTCGTATTCACCCTGGCTCCCCACGGCGCGGGATAATCAGCTTCACATGGCAAAAACCTGGTGCGATGTCCTCGCGCGGCACGCCTCTGAATGGAATATCCCGGAGGTAGAAGCGACGGACATTGAGTCCCTCATCGTTACGGCAACGGAGATACTCGAGATGGCAAAAACTTCCGACCGTACCACCGCCATCACCGCGCGGTGCCGGAGCGCCTTCGACGCGCTTGTCGTCCGGATGCGCGCCACCAAGGAGCGCTACTTCCTGTCCCCGCCCCTTAAAGACGCGGATTATCCGCTGCTCCTCCTCAAGCCCCGGGACGCCGCCGGAACGCCCATTCCGCCCCCTACAGCCCGGGTGGAGGCCGAAATTATCTTCCCCGGCGTTCATGTGGTGGAGCTTTCAGAGATTCAGCCCATCGGCGGCCCCTCTCCGGACCCCCGCGCGGATTGGGGCGTGCGTATATTTTTTGGGTTTACCGGAGCGCCCAACAGCCGGTACGGCTTCCGCCTCCAGGAAGCGCCGGAAATGGGGAGCTATCTCCCGTATTCGGAATTTACCCGCCGGAAAAAACACCGCTTTGACTGGGACGGAGAATCGGGCAATACGGTGTATCTCTGCCTCAGGTACGAGAACGAAAACGGCGAGAGCGGCCCCTTCGGTCCCATCCTCCACGCGGTCATTCCGTAACCCGTCCCGCCGGCCACCCGCTGGTGAGTCGCCACCGGCCGGCGGGACGGAAACGTCCGGAGGCCGCCGTTTCAGGGGCCCTTTATCGCGTGTTTTTTCCAAATTGTCTTGTATTGTTCTTGCGAAGAAACTAAACTATAGATATAAAAAGGACGGTTCCGTTGCCCGTGGCCACGGGGCGTCTTACAAAAATCCATGTGGGGGTTATCAAAACGATGAAAATTGCGATTAACGGCTTTGGCCGGATTGGCCGCCTGGTGTTTCAGGCCCTTGTGGGGCAGGGGCTTCTGGGAAAGGACAAAATTGACGTGGTAGCGGTGGTGGATATTTCCACCGACGCAAAATATTTTGCCTACCAGTTAAAATACGATTCTACCCAGGGCCAGATGAAGGCCGATATTGGGACGCAGGGCGACGATGTGCTCGTGGTAAACGGCCATCATATCAAATGCCTTTCCGGCAAGGGGCTTACCCCGGATCAACTTCCCTGGAAAGACCTGGGGATAGATTATGTGGTTGAATCCACCGGGATTTATACCAACGAGAAGGCTTACGGCCATATTCAGGCCGGGGCGAAAAAGGTAATCATCTCCGCGCCGGGCAAGTCCGCTGACGATTCCAAACCGATTAAGACCATCGTGATGGGCGTAAATAACGAGGAGTACGATCCGGCGAAGCATCATGTGCTTTCCAACGCGAGCTGCACTACGAACTGCCTCGCGCCGCTGGTCCACGTGCTCATTAAGGAAGGAATCGGGATTGAAACGGGCCTTATGACCACGATTCACGCTTATACGGCTACGCAAAAAACCGTGGACGGCGTTTCCCAGAAGGATTGGCGCGGCGGGCGCGCGGCGGCCATCAATATTATCCCCTCCACCACGGGCGCGGCAAAGGCCGTTGGGGAGGTGCTTCCCGTTACCAAGGGAAAACTTACCGGGATGAGTTTCCGGGTTCCCACGCCCACCGGCTCCGTAGTGGACCTGACGTTCCGCGCCGAGCATGATACGTCGATTGAGGCGATTGATGCGGCCCTTAAAAAGGCGTCGGAGACGTACCTCAAGGGAATTTTGGCCTACTGCAATGAGGAAATTGTCTCCACGGACATTATCCACAATGTGAACACCTCGATTTACGACAGCCTGGCCACACTCCAGAACAATCTGCCCAAAGAGAAACGGTTCTTCAAGGTGGTTTCCTGGTACGATAACGAGTGGGGTTACTCCAACAAGGTAGTGGACCTGCTTAAATATATCGACGGCAGGAAGTAGCCGCCTGGAACAGACCACGGCTTCATGGGCCGCGTTAACGGGAACAGGGCTGTACCGTCCGCGCCGCCGGGGGTTCGTGGTCTTTTTATCGGGGCGGAGCGGGCGGATGCGGTCATGGTCCGAGCCTCCCGCCGCCGCCCATCCGGTTTGAGGAGCAAGCGATGATTAAAACCGTAAAGGATATTGATCCCCGGGGCAGGCGGATCATTATGCGGGTTGATTTTAATGTGCCCATGAAAGACGGCGTGGTGCAGGATGATACGCGGATCACCGCCGCCATTCCCACGATTACCTACCTGAGGGAACGGGGCGCAAAGACGATCACCCTGATGAGCCACCTTGGCGACCCCAAAAAGGACGCGGAAAAGGCGCGGGAGAAGGCGGAAAAGGACGGCAAAGCGTTTGACGAAGCGGCCTATATCCGGGGTAAGCACCGCATGGCGCCGGTTGCCGCGTATCTGGAAAAGAAGCTGGGAACGCCGGTGATCTTCGCCGGGGAAGACGGCTGTTTCGGCAAGAAAGCGTTTATCGACAGCCAGAAGGACGGCGCGGTCATCATGCTGGAAAATACGCGGTTCCACAAGGAAGAGACGGCAAAGGACGCGGCGGACCGGGACCGGCTGGCAAAGGAGCTTGCGTCCTACGGCGAGGTGTTTGTAAACGACGCTTTTGGCACGGCCCACCGGGACCACGCCTCCACAGCGAGTATTGCCCGCTTCGCGCCGCTTTCCGTGGCGGGTTTTCTTATGGAAAAAGAGGTAAATTACCTCGAGCCCATCGTTATCAGTCCGGTAAAGCCGCTGGCGGCGATTATCGGCGGGGCAAAGGTTTCTTCAAAGATCGCCGTGCTGGAAAGTTTGCTTAAAAACGCCTCCGCCCTGGTTATCGGCGGCGGTATGGCGTATACGTTCCTCAAGGCACAGGGGCACGCGGTGG
>JAITGJ010000072.1 GCA_031280705.1 Spirochaetaceae bacterium | reverse complement strand
TGTTCTGAAACTTCAGTTTCAGAACAGCTTCCGCTTAAAAAAGCGGTTTCACAAGGCTTTAGCCTGAGAAACCGCAGGACGTGTTCCGAAACCAACCGGGTTTTGGAACACGTCTAATGATTATACCATGGATCAGGAGAAAGTCAATAAATTTTTCTTTATTAGAGTTGTTCTGAAACTGCGCCAGGTTGACGAAGTTTTAGAACAACTTCCGCTTAAAAATATAGAAAAAAAACGAAAACAGGGCCGGGCGGGGGCGCCGCAGGCGGCCTTTATTCCGCACGCCGAATGTACCGATAATGGAAACATGGAGATACTGCTTTACGTCCTGCCCCCACTCGCGCTCGCCGGCCTTTCGTATGTCGCCCTTGCCCGGACATCAGGCCCCGCGGTAAGGCGGGCCGCGCGTATCGCGCTTTTTTTGGCCGCGCTCAGTCTTCTCGTCTGTTCGGTAATCCTCGCCCTGCGTCCGGGCGCGGGGGGAAGCGCCGGCGGAAGGCCGCTCCCTGACGCCGCGCCGGTGCGGAACGAACCGGCCTTCGACTGGAAATTACTGGCCGTTCTGGGCGCGGCCGCGCTGATATTTGTCATCATCATCGCGCTCGCGGCAAAACGGGAAAAACAGCGCGTTTCCGGAATCGCCCCGCATGACGGCGCCATAAATGGCGGCGCCATACACGGCAACGCGATACATGACGGCGCGCTACCGGGCGGCGCCCCTGATGAGGGCGGCCGGCGGGAGCGGCGGCGCACGGGTTAAGACCCCCTCCGCGCGGAACGCCGTCAGCCGCCGCGCGCCTCGCCGATGGCCCGGTCGCGCGCGCTTATCACGCGGTCGCACCAGGCGTCAAATTCCGGGTCCACGGTTTGCAGTTCGGCGTGGGCCAGTATATTTTCCACGGTGTTGGTTATCCCCTGATCCATCCTGATAACCGCGTTCCAGCCCGGCACGAGGCGCTTTATTTTGGCGTTATCGAAAACCACGGAGTTGGCCTTGTCCCCGATAAGATGGCCCAAAAAATCGTACTCCGCGCCGGTCTGGGCCAAAAACGCGCTTGAAACATGGGCCGAGCGGAGCGGTTTTCCCAGGGCGCGGGCTATCACTTCGTATACCTGGTTCCAGGTAACGCTTTCGTCGCTGGTTATCTGTACCGCTTCGCCGATGGCGTGGATATTGCCCATAAGCCCCGTAAACGCCCGCGCGAAATCGCTTGCGTGGGTCATGGTCCAAAGGCTCGTGCCGTCCCCGTGGATGATCACGGGTTTGCCGTCTATGATCCGTTTCAGCACCTGCCAGCTTCCGTTCCTGCCGTGCACCCCAAGCGGCACGGCGCGTTCATCGTAGGTGTGGCTGGGCCGCACAATGGTGATGGGGAACGCCTCTTCCCGGTATTTTTCGCGCAGAAAATCCTCTCCGGCGATTTTGTCCCGCGCGTACTGCCAGTAGGGGTTGGCAAGCGGCGTCGCTTCGCTGACGCGGTGGTCCGAAAGGGGCTTCTGGTACGCCGCCGCGGTTGAAATGAAAATAAACTGCCCCGTCCTGCCCCGGAACAACCGGTAATCCCGCTCAAGATGCTCCGGAGTATAGGCGATAAAATCCGCCACCACGTCAAAACTCTGATCCTTGAGCCGGGCCGCCGCATTGTCTTCGTTGGTGATGTCGCACTTGAGTTCCTTGACCCCCGCGGGGAGAACGCCGTTCCGGTTCCCCCGGTTAAGGAGTGTCAGATCGTGCCCGGCCTCAAGGAGCCGCCGGGAAATGGCCGCGCTGATGGTGCCGGTACCGCCTATAAATAATACCTTCATGGTAGTGCCTCCGTCCTGTTTTGTGTTATGGGCGGCGGAAAACGCGGTTCCGTTTACCGCCCCCGGTATAGTACGGCTTTACGCGGGAATATTCCAGTATGCTGCCCAATATCCGCATCCATGCGGATATTGGGCTTGGGGTGTTGCGGCTATGCCGCAACACCCCGGACGGGGATCGAACCCGGCCACATCCGCATCCATGCGGATGCGGCCGGAAGGCTGGGACCCCTGAAAACCTATGCGGGCATGGAGAGCGCCTTGTCCGCCTCCTTGAGCGCCTCGGGAATATTGATGTGCTGGGGACACTTTTCCACGCACTGGTTACATTCCACGCACCGGGAGGCATCGGCCTGCTGCATCTTCATAAAGCCGTAGAACATCCGGGATTGCTGGAAATTCCCGAACCGGTAGCCGTCATTGTAGCCGGAAAAGACCCGGGGAATCGCCACATTGTTCGGGCAGGGGAGGCAGTATTCACAGCCCGTACAGGGCACCTTGGTCAGGCTCATATAGACATCCTTTGCCTGTCCAAGGAGCGCTTTTTCACCGGCGGAAAGACAGCCCGGGGTAAAATCGGGCTTTGAGAACAGTTCGATATCATCCTTGAGCTGTTCCATCGTGGAAACGCCGCTTAAAATGACCGAAACTTCAGGATAATTGACCAGGTGGCGGAAGGCCCACTCCACCGGCGAACGCTTTACCGGGAAGGCGTCGTACAGCGTCTGCACCTGCGGGGGCGCTTTGGCCAGCGCGCCGCCCCGGAGCCCTTCCATGATAACAAGGGCGCAGCCCTTTTGCCCCGCCAGGCGAATGCCTTCCTCCGTTGCTTCCCGGTCTACGTCCAGAAAATTCTGCTGCACCTGACACATGTCCCAATCGTAATAGCCCAGCACATCCTTGAATGTCCCAAAATCCCCGTGGAACGAAAACGCCACCGCGCGGATAAGCCCTTCGTTTTTGAACCGTTCAAATTCTTCGGGGATTTTCCGCTCCTTGATGGCCGGCCACTCGTCCTTGCCTATCCCGTGAATAAGGTACACGTCAAGATAGCCGGTCCTGAGTTTTTTCAGGGTATTTTCCAGATTCTTCCGTAATGTCGCCTGATCCTTCATCTCCCGGAACGGCTGTTTGGTGGCGATCATCACCTTTTCGCGGCGGCCCCCCTCCGCGAGGGCCTCCCCGGTAATCGACTCGCTCTCGCCGCCGTGGTAGCCGAACGCCGTATCAAAATACGTTACCCCGTGATCCGCCGCGTAGCGAATCAGCTCAAACGCCTTTTCCCTGTCCACGGGAGGCATGGGCGGCGGCCCCCCGGCGGGAGGCGGCGCGGGCGGCGGGCTTCCCGGCGGCGGCAGCACGACCGGCAGGCGCATACAGCCCATCCCAAACAGGGAAACCTTTTTCCCCGTCTTTCCGTAATCACGAATTTGCATGTTTATCCTCCAAAAGTTTTACCTGAAATCAGATGATACTACAAAACGTGAAAAATGAAAAGACAAAAAGCAAAGAAATGTGCGGTTTTCGCGCTCCCCTCGCCGTTTCCGGCGCGCCGTTTCCGGCGCGCCCGCTTCCGCCCGGCGCCGGACAGAAACCCTCAGGCGGTTTTTTCCGGGAAAAATGATTTTTGTACTTGACTGTCGTAGTAATATGACGTATAATATATAATGACAGAAAAGAGAGCCGGCGTCCGTATCAAATGGCCGGCGGGGAGTTACCTTATGAGCAGAAAAATCCGCGCCCTCTTCGCGCTTGCCGCCGCCCTTGCCGCGGGGAGCCTCGTAAGCGCGTGCGTTACCGCGCGGCAGCCGGATCTAAGCGGGAAAGACATCCTCGCCGTCCTCCAGGACGTAAAGCGGCACAATTCCTTTGCCTACCTTACCCGCGCGTCCCTTCCGGCATCCTGGTTTGACGCGGCGCGGGAAAGCGTCCGGGACCCCTTCGTGTACATCGTCCTTTCCGACACCAAAAGCGGGGCAAGCCGGATAATCGGCCTGTTTACCGGCGACCGCTACAACCACGTCTCGCTCGCCTTTGACGCGGCCCTGTCCACACTGGTAAGCTACAACGGCGGCGTGGACGGGGGAACGCCCGGCCTCAACGCGGAAACGACCGCCGCCCTCACGCGGCTGTCCGGCTCGTCGTACCGCGTCTACCGCCTCCCCGCCTCCGCCGTCCAAAAAGAGCGGATGATCCGGCGGATAACGGCGATAAACGGCGAAGGAAGTTCCTACAACCTCCTCGGCCTGATTACCCGGCGCTCCGCCCTGCCCAACATCATGTTCTGCTCCCAGTTTGTCGCCGCCGTGCTTGCCGAAGCGGGGCTTGACCTCTTTGACCGGGAAAGCGCGTGCGTGCGGCCCATGGACTTTGCCCGGGGCGGGAACCGCGCCCGTGAGCCGGACGGCGCCGCGGACGGGACAATTTTTTTTGAACAAACTATTGACAGTCGTAGTAATATATCGTATGTTATAATACGATAGTTAATCTATCCGGACCGTTCCGCGGGAAACCCGGAGGGTCCGCCCGCCGCGCCGTTGCCGTGCGCCGCGCCGCGCGGACCCCTGGCAAAGACGCGGAACGGGTTTACCCCCGCCCGCGGGGGTAACGGCCGGGCCGCCGGGACACCGCGGCCGGGGCGCGGGAGGTTGCGCGCAAACCAATGGAGGGAATTATGGAAGCGGTACTGTCTTCGGACCTGCTGCGGGGGCACACGGACACCATTGTACTGTGCATCCTCTCGCGCGGGGACGCCTACGGCTTTGAAATATACAATCGCATCCTTGAGCGGACCGGCGAGCGGTACGAACTCAAGGAAACGACCCTGTATTCAAGCTACAAGCGTCTTGAAGCGGAGGGCGCGATTGAGTCCTACTGGGGCGACGAAACCCGGGGGGCGCGGCGGAAATACTACCGTATCACCGGCAAGGGACGGGACGTATTCGAACAAAACCTGCGGGACTGGCGGTTCACGCAAAAAATCATTAACGGACTACTGGAGGAATAACATGGACGCGAACGAATTTGTCGATTCACTGTTTACACGTTACGAAGAAACGGAAACCCTCGCGGATTTCAAGGAGGAACTCCTGGGCAATCTTAACGCGAAAATCGAAAGCCTGGTCAAACACGGCATGGACGAAAGCGCCGCCTTCAAAAAGGCCAGCGCGGAACTGGGAGACATCTCCGCCCTTGCGGACGAACTTTCCCTCATCAAGCGGCGGGAAGTCTTTGAGGAGCGCTACCTCGACATCAAAAGCTACATGACCCGGGGCCGGGTGGCGGCGTATACGGCGTTCGGCGTAACGGCCCTCTTTGGCGTAACCGTTGCGCTCATCACCTACTTTGCCACGCTGGCCCAGGCGGACTGGCATATCGAACTGGTTTCCTCGCTCGGCGCCCTTATCCCGTTTATCACCATCGCGGCGGGCGGCTTTACCTGGCTTGGCCTGACGCAGGAAACCGCCTCGCGGTACCCCATGAGCGGTAAACGCGCGGCCTGGTACACCGCCGCGGCGGTCCTCATCGCCTTTGGCCTTATCGGGATGCCCTTCCTCTACTTTGCCGCGGGCAAGGAAGAAGGGCCGGCCATTGGGGCGCTGACCGCCGTCTCCATGCTCCTCCCCTTTGTGCTTCCCGGCGGGGGCCTCATCACCTTTCTGGTCCTTACCGAAAAGGACCTGCTCAAGCCCTGGGTAAAAAAAACCCGCGCGGACGCCATCAAACAGGAGGGGGAACTCTGGAGCGATCCGGCCCGCGCCGCGCGGTTCGGCCTGTTTACCGGCGCGATCTGGCTCTTTGCCATCGGCATCTTTATCGCGCTGGGCTTTGCCGTGGGCTTCAAATTCTCGTGGCTTGTCTTTATTTTCGCCGTGGCCCTGCAAATGCTGGTACAGGGCTTTATGCAAAAGCCCGCGCAAAGCGGCCGCTAAACAAAGGAGCGTAACACGATGCGTATACCACACACCCTGATTAAGACGGCGCTTGCCCTCGCGGCGCTCGCGGTCCTTTCCACGGGACGCCTTACCGCGCTTGAAACCGGCCGGGACGAATTTTTCAAATCCGCCGGGATTTTTTTCAGCATGTCCCTCGCCACGGACTATGAGACAAAGACGGACCACATCGCCCTGTCCATGGGCGTGCAGGCGAACTTCTTTATATTTACCGGCGGAGAAGCGGGTTTTTATATCAATCCCCTTATCGGGATACGGCTGCGCCTGGCCCCGCCGGGAGAAACCCCGCACAACGCGCCCAAACACATGGACATGTACCTGGGCGCGGCGGGCGGGCCGGCCTTTTTCCTGTACGACGGCGACACGCTCGACGCGCTCTGCGGCGCGGGCGCGGACCTGGGCATTACCATGCGCCTTGACGAAGGGAATGAGATTAACATGGCGATGGGGCTTGGCCTTGGCGGAACCCTGGAGGGCCGGTTGAACTTTTACCGGAACCTTGGCATTGCCGCCGGGCTTTCCTTCCGGTGCAATCCCGCGCCGGAAAGCACAAGCCCCTTCCTTTCCGTGTGGCCCTATCTGGGCGTGGGCTTCTAGCGCCGCCCGGCAAGCGGGACCGGCGCGGGGAAGCCGCTCCGCGCCGCGCCGTTGGCGCGTATCAATACAAACCGGCATACGAGAGGAGGAATCATGGCCGTAATGCGCTTGGGAAGGAAGATAAAAGATTTGGGGATTACCGGCCCCTTTACCCGCTGGTATGACAAAAACACGCGGGAGAACCGGATGGAAGAAATACGGGAATACGCCGGGGAAATGCGGCGGCTTCTTGCCGATGGCGCGCGCGTCCTTGAAGTGGCGCCCGGGCCGGGCTACTTTGCCATAGAACTGGCCAAAATGGGCACTTACCGGATTACCGGCATGGACATAAGCGCGGACTTTGTGGCGCTCTGCCGGAAAAACGCCGCGCGGGAAGGGGTAGAGGTTGAATTTGTTCAGGGCACGGTTTCAAAGCTGCCCTTTGCGGCACAGACCTTTGACGGCGTCTTTTGTTCGGCGGCTTTCAAGAATTTTAAGGAACCCCTTACCGCCTTGATCGAGATGCACGCCGCGTTGAAAGACGGCGGCATTGCCCTGATTGTGGACATGAACCACGACGTTTCAGGCGCGCTCCTTACTGCGGAGGCAAAAAAGATAAGCCGCTCCGGGTTTGAACGGTGGTTCATCACGAACACCTTCCGCTCCCTTGCCCGCGGCGCGTATTCAAAAGCCGAACTGGAAACGCTGATAAAGCAATCCCCCTTTACCCGCCACGAAATCCGCGCACAAGGCATCGGCCTCTATTGCTATCTCTACAAATAGCCCTTCCGGGGGGTTTGGGGGGCCTTAGGCCCCCCAAAAAATCTCTTTTTTTATTTGCCCTTTCCCCCCTGCCATGCTATAATAACTTTGCGGACGGCCCACAAACCTTTGCGAATGGCCCGCAATTGTTTGTGAGCCACCCGCAAAGTATTGCGAGCCGTCCCCAACTGTTTGGGAGCCGCCCGCAACCTATTGCGAGCCGTTCCCAACTGTTTGGGAGCCGCCCGCAACGTATTGAGAGCCGCTCCCAACTGTTTGGGAGCCAGTAAAAAAACAAAAGGAGAACCAATCATGTCAAAGAACAAAGACTACATTCCCGGCCCGGACGCCGCGTATGACGGGTGGATCAGTAATTTAGCCGCGTATGTGAGCGCCAAAATTACCGCCGGAACGTGGACGCATATCCCGGCGGACAAGGCGGCGGCGCTTGCCGCCCACAACACGGCGTGGCACACGGCCTATACAAAGACGACCGGCCCCCATACGTCCGTGGACACGGAAACAAAAAATGACGCGCGGAAAGCCGCCACGGAGTTTATCCGGCCGTTTGTGCAGCAGTACCTCAAATTCGACCCGGTAACCAACGAAGACCGCACGGCAATGAACCTGCACAACCGGGACGCCACCCACAGCCCCATAGAAAAGCCCAAAACACGGGCGCTGATTACGGACTTAAAGCCGCTCGGCGGCTTTCAAATAGAAGTCCGTTTTCAGAACGAGGCGACGCCGGGCAGCCACGCCATTCCCTACGGCTGTAACGGATGCGTGATCAACTTTACCTTTGGGCCGGAAAAGATAACCGACTATGCCGCCCTCAAGGAAACGCGCCTTATGACCCGCACGCCCTATATACTTGACCTGCCGCCCGAAGCCGAGGGGAAGTTTTTTTCCGGGGTATGCCGCTGGCAGTCCGAGCGCGGGGAACTGGGGCCGTGGGGAGACGTTCAGCACGTCGTCGTCAGCTAGGGGCCGCCGCTTTCCGCGCCGGAAGCGAACCGTCCGGGCGGGCGGCCGCACCGCCCGTACCGGCGCGCCGCCCGGCCGCCCGCGATCTTCCGCCGCTCTGTCAAATCCGCGCGGAAGCATACCGTGCCCTCTCTGTTGAGGGCGGCATACCGCTTATCAAGGAGCATGAGGATGGAATACCGTCTGCTTAACCCCGAATATTTCGCGCCAATACCGGACATCAGCCGCGTGCTTACGCGCATCGGCCTTGACCCGGACGAGGACCTTTCCCCCAGCGTGGCGCATCTTTCAAAAATCATGCTTGCCCACATGATGACCGTGCCGTATGAAAACCTTGACATTTCAGACTATCACCGGCAGATCGATTTTTCCCCGCCGCACCTGTTTGAAAAATTCGTGGTTAACCGGCGGGGCGGCTACTGTTATGAGATAAACGGCTTTTTTATGGGGATCCTCCAGGCGCTTGGCTATACGTGTTACGCGCTTTCGGGGCGGCTCCTCTTCGGCAAGCCCGTCGCCGGGCCCATGTCGCACCGGACAACCATCGTAACCATCGGCGGCGCGGAATACCTGTGCGATGTGGGCTATGGCGCGGGCTGCGCGGAGGGACCCGTGCGGCTTGACGAGCCGGGCGTCCAGACCATTATGGGCAGCCGGTTTTCCATCCGCCACCATGACGGCGGGGAATTCGGCGACATGACGCTCGTCAAGCATACCAAAAGGGGCGAAGAGGAATTCTATACCGTGTACAAACAGCCCCACACGCCGCTTGAATTTATCGCGCAGAACTATCATACGTCCATGAACCCCGCCTCCCCGTTCCGCGCAAAACGGGTGGTACGCCTGCGGACGGAAACGGGGAGCATCGTGGTGGACAACACCACCTTCCGGCGGAAAGTAAACGGCGAAGTATACGAGGAAACGATCCCCTCCTACGCCCGCCTCTACGAAATTCTGACCGGCGAGTTCGGGATGGTAGTCCCCCGCCTTTCGTTCAGCGCGGACTTTCCCCGCGTGTGGTTTTTTACCGGCGCGTCTGTTCCCGCCGAGGATTTGCCGCTGCCCGCCGGGGACGCGCCTGTACCGGCGCATGACGGGCAAAACGCCGAAGCGCCCTCCCCCGCCCCGCTTTCCCCCGCGCGCGGAAACCAAACGGAAGGCGCGGGGGAACGGCGGCGCTACCGGATGACGGTCCCGGAGTATTTTTTGCCGCTCCCGGACCTGGACGCCGCGCTCGCGCGGATAGGACTGACGCGGGAAGACACGGCGGACCGGAGCGCGGCAACGGTGGGCACAATCATGTGGGCGATGCTCCGCACCGTCCCGTTTGAAAATCTTGACATTTACGATTACAAACGGCGCGTTGATTTTTGCCTCCCCCATCTGTTTGAAAAAATCGTCCTTAACCGGCGGGGCGGCTACTGCTATGAATTGAACAGTTTTTTCACCGGCATCCTGGAAGCGCTCGGCTACGAATGCCGTCCCCTGGGCGGACGGCTGCTCTTTGGCAGCCCGCCGTGGATCATGGCGCAGAGCCACCGCACCGCCATCGTCATCGTGGACGGGAAACAGTACCTCTGCGATGTGGGCTTTGGCGGAGACGGAAACGCGGAGGGCCCCGTATGCGTTGATGACGCGGGAATCCAGGAAATACGCGGACGGCGCTTTCAGGTGGAACGCCATCCGGGGGAACCGTTCGGGGATGTTACGCTGTACCGGATAACCGGGGAGGGGAAGGAGCCTTTTATTACGGTCTATGCGCGGCCCCATACCGTCATGGAATTTATCGCGCAGAATTACTACCTTTCCAATAATCCGTCTTCCCGCTTTACCACGAACCGCATGGCGCGTCTGTTTACGGAAACGGGGAGCATCGCCATCGACAATAAAATCTACCGCCGCCGGATAAACGGCGAAGTCTTTGAGGAAGAAATTACTTCCGCCGAACGGCTGTACCGGATTTTGACGGACGACTTTAAGATGGTAGTCCCCAAAATGGGATTGAGCGCGGACTTCCCCCGCGTCTGGTTCTAGGCCCCTTTAGGCAGGAACGGGCAAGGGAAGCGGCCCCCGCCCGCGTGGACGGGGCCGGACGCCGGGGACGCGGGAGCCAACGCCAAACACGCGGGGCCGGATGGCAGGGCCACGGGAGCCCGGCGCGCTTCCCGCGCGGGGCGGTTTACGGTATACTCCTTCCCATGAATGAACGGCTCGAATCCCTCCTTAAACGCCGCGGCGAACTCGCGGTTTTGATCGAAGATGCCGCGCTCGTCAAGGATCAGCAGAAATACCGTCAGGTTATGAAGGAATACGCCCATCTCCAGGCGGTCGCGGAGGCCCACGCACAATGCGTGGAACTTGAACGGCAAATTGACGGCGCGCGCGCCCTGTTCCAGAACGAAAAGGACGCGGAAATGAGAGAACTGGCCCGGGAAGAGCTTCGGGACCTTGAGGCGCTTTCGCTCGACGCCGGGGAGCGGCTCAAGGCGCTCCTCATTCCCCGCGACCCGCTGGATGAAAAGAATATCATCATGGAAATACGGGCGGGAACCGGCGGAGATGAGGCCGCGCTTTTTGCGGCGGATCTGTACCGGATGTACGCCCGGTTCGCGGAAACCCGGGGCTGGAAGTTCGAGATTATGAGCAGCAGCGAAACGGAGCTGGGCGGTTACCGGGAAATTGTTTTTTCAATTAACGGAAACAATGTATATGAAAATCTCCGCTACGAATCCGGCGCGCACCGGGTACAGCGCGTTCCCGCCACGGAAGCGTCGGGACGCATTCATACATCGGCGGTTACGGTGGCCGTGCTGCCCGAAGCGGACGAGACGGAAATAGACATAAAGCCGGAAGACCTCCGCGTTGACGTGATGCGTTCCGGCGGCCCCGGCGGTCAGAGCGTTAATACAACCGATTCGGCGGTGCGGATTACCCACCTTCCCACCGGGCTTGTGGTGCACTGTCAGGACGAAAAAAGCCAGATAAAAAACAAGGCAAAGGCGATGCGTATACTGCGCGCGCGGATCTATGAGCTTGAGGAGATGAAGGCCCGCGCCGAACGCGCCGAGGCGCGGAAAACGCAAGTGGGGTCCGGCGACCGTTCGGAACGTATCCGCACCTATAATTTTCCCCAAAACCGCCTGACGGACCACCGCATCAACCTTACCCTTTACAAGCTGGATCTGGTAATGCAGGGCGACATAGGAGATCTGTTTGACGCCCTCAAGCTTTCGGCGCGGGAGGAAATGCTCCGCACAAAAAGCGATGAAGGCGGGGAAACCCGCCCGGCTCCATGACTGTCCGCGCGGCACTCACGGAAGGAAAAGCGCGCCTTTCACACGCCCTTGACAGAGCGGCCGGATCGCCCGCCCTGGACGCGGAGCTTTTTCTCGCGTCCGTCCTTGGCGTGGAACGGAGCCGCCTCATCATTCTGGACGGCGAGATGGAGACGGAAGCAATCACGCGGTACCGGGACTGTCTCGCGCGGCGTGAAGCGGGGGAACCCGCCGCCTATATTCTTGGGCGCCGGGAATTTCGCGCGCTCCCCTTTACGGTAAGCCCTGCCGTGCTTATTCCCCGGCCCGACACCGAAACGCTGGTAGAAGCCGCGCTTGATGTTCTCGCCGCGCGGGAGCAGCGGAGGCGCGCGGCAGGGGACAGGCCGGAAACGCCCCGCGTGCTCGATTTGTGCACCGGGTCGGGGGCCGTCATCATTTCGCTTAAACATGAGCGTCCTGACATTGCCGCCTATGCCTCGGATATTGCTCCAGAGGCCCTCTCCGTCGCGCGGGAGAACGAAAGGCGGCTTCTTGGGGCGGGAGCGGTGCGGTTCCTGCAGAGCGATCTTTTTGCCGGTTTTCCCGGTGAGGCGCGGGAGGGTTTCGCGCTTATCGCCGCCAATCCACCCTATGTTGAAAGCGCCCGTATCCCGCGCCTCCAGAGGGAAATTTTATGGGAACCGCGCGCGGCCCTTGACGGCGGCGCCGACGGTCTTGCCCTGATACGGCGGATAATCGCGGAAGCGCCGTCCTGGCTTGACGGGGAGGGAAGCCTGCTCCTGGAGGCGGACAGCGCCCAAATGCCAGGCATCCGCGCGCTCCTTGCGGAGCGGGGATTTTTCAGGGTACAAACATACCGGGACCTTGCCGGAAGGGAGCGGGTCATCGCGGGCGGCATAAAACAATGACGGCAGCAGTAAACGCGCCGGACAACGGCCTATCGGAACAGTACCCGGAAGGGGAACGGGCGCGGATAGAAGCGGCGCTCGCGTGGGCGGACAATCTGGACCCCGCCCTGAAACGGGGCGTAACGGCAATACTCACGGAACTCAAGCTTGACGCGCTGGCCGTTACGGCGGCGCTTGTCAGGCAGTCGCTGGCGGCGGACGGCGCGCGTAAAGGCGACGCCGAAGCGCGGTTTGGCGCGGAAACGGTTTTCCTCGCGGAAGAAGCGGCACGGATAACCGGCATCTCCGCCACCAAAAAAACCCTCCACGAGGCGGAAAATATCCGCAAAATGTTTTTTGCCCTGGTGAGCGACATACGGGTTATTTTTATCGTGCTCGCGGAAAAGCTGTATGTCCTCCGCAGAGACGATGCGGCATCTTCCACAGAAAAGGATATCAAAAAAACCGCGCGAGAATGCCTTTCCATATACGCGCCCCTCGCGGACCGGCTTGGCGTTTCCTGGATGAAGGCCGAGCTTGAGGACCTCGCGTTAAAGCATCTTAACCGCGACGTGTTTAACCAGATCAAAGACATGGTCGCGCTCAAAAAAGGACAGCGGCAGCGCTACCTTGATACGGTAAGCGGCATTATACGGAACGAAGCCCGCGCGGCAGGCATTACGGCCGAGGTTACGAGCCGGGCAAAACACTTCTATTCAATTTACCAAAAAATGCGCAGGCGAAACAAAACCGCAGGGGAAGTGCTCGATCTTTTCGGCATCAGAATTATTTCCGACAGTATTGAAAACTGTTACACGCTCATGGGCATCGTGCATCGGCTCTGGAAACCGCTGGACGGCAGATTCAAGGATTATATCGCCATGCCGAAGCCGAACGGTTACCGGAGCCTCCACACCACCGTGATAGCGCCGCCCGGCGGTGAAGATACGGAAGATATCATGACGGATGCCGCCGGCGATCATCATGGTAACAGCAACAGTAATACTGTTCAGCCGGGGAAGGTGTTTCCCTGGTCCCCGTTTTCCCCGCGCTACGGCGAAGGGCTGCCCATGGAAATCCAGATACGCACCCGGGAAATGCATCAGATCGCCGAGTACGGCGTCGCAAGCCACTGGCTCTACAAAAAGGGTTCGTCAGACGAAATGCCGCGGACGGGCGGGGACGCCATAGACCGGCTCCGGGATGTGCGGCGCACAAAAAACGGCGGGGAGAATTCCGCATCGTTTCTGGAAAATATAAAGCAGGAACTCCTTAACAATGCCATTTTTGGGTTCACCCCGCAGGGCCAGGGGGTGGAACTTCCCGCCGGGGCAACCGCGATTGATTTTGCCTACGCGGTGCATTCGGCCGTAGGGGATCACTGCGCCGCCGCGAAGGCGGACGGCGTCATTATTCCCCTCGGCGTGAAGTTAAAAAATACGCAGGTGGTAGAAATACTAACCGCGACTAACGCACACCCTCACCGGAACTGGCTCGATACGGTAAAAACGGCGCGCGCGCGCTCAAAGATACGCGCCTGGCTTAACGAAAACGAACCGGCGCCCACACAGGAAAAAAACGCGGCATCAAAAAAGAAGGAGGCTCCCCGCGCGGCTGACCCTGTGGAAAAACACAAAGAGGAGCCGCCTGCCGCGCCGGTACAGCGGGTCTATGCGCCGCCTGAAAGCGGCGAAGGCATGCTTCGCGTGCGGGTCGAGGCCGGGGGAGGGCGCACGGAGAAAAACCTTCTCTTCCATTTTGCCCGGTGCTGCAGGCCCGTCGCGGGGGACGTGATCACCGGTTATGTCTCGCGGGGCCGGGGAATCATTATCCACCGAAAAGACTGCCGCAACCTTGCCAACATTCCTGATTTTGCCGAGCGCCGCATCGAAACCGAGTGGGACAAGGCGGTTTCGCGTCTCGTGCGGCATTTCCGGGTAGAGGCGCGTTTTCGCACGGACCTTTTTTCGGAAATTGAGGGCGCCGTCCGAAAGTACCGGGGGCATCTGCTGGAAGGCCGCCTTGAGGAAAAACGCCCCGGCCATCTTACGGGCTTTTTTACCATGCGCCTTAACGAAGAAGATGATCTCAAAAAAGTAATCAAAGGTATCCGGGCAATACCGGCGGTGCACAGTATTACTACACTGGATATGTAGCCTGCCCAGCCCGCGACACGGATTGGGCCTGTAGTTTACGCAACACGCTTCGGTGTAGCCGGGAAAAATATCCGCTCTGGTTCGCAACAGCCGCTGTACCTGC
>JAITGJ010000050.1 GCA_031280705.1 Spirochaetaceae bacterium | reverse complement strand
TTCCGCCCGCGCGTTTTACCGGTATGCGCAAGACGGTTTTCATTTTTGACGGCTCCGTTTTCCGGGGGTCCGACAGATATATTTCGTGATGATGCCGCGTTTCGCTTATGTCGTTTACCAGGCCGTGCTCCGTAATAAACGTATCAATCCGTTTGATGGTCTCACTTTCCCCGTCATACGGCCCCAGGTGCATGCACTGAACGCATAACCCTTCCCGTATTTTGAGGTATTTGGCCCGGCGCGTTTCGATATGTTTCTTTTTTGCGGCTTCCTCGCATGCCCAGGCGAAGACCGCTTCACCGGCGAATTCGGGCAGCCGTATCAACGAAATCCAGACAAACCCGGATTTATCCCGGGGCATGACTTTTTCATTGTTGTGAAACCACCATAACCCCTCAAGCGGCGGAACCACATAATCAAAATATCCGGCGATTTTGGCGTTCCCTTTTTTGCTCATCTTTATCGTATACTGGATGCCGTACAGCAATTCCGTCGCTTTTTGGTACGCGCCGTTTTCTTCGTTTGGGTTTCCCGTCCCTTCCACCGCGGCAAACGGCAGTTCCGGAACGTCTATCAACGCCGGTCCGGTTTTCGGCAGGTACAGGTCCCGGCATTCTTTCTTGTAATCTTTTACGCTTTCCATGGTTAGCTTCCTTTTTTATCCATAAGATACGCCAAACACGCCGCGTCAGCGCCGGAACTCCCGCGCCATCTCCCGGTTCAGGTCCCGTTCCCGGATATCCGCGCGTTTGTCAAAACTCTTTTTTCCCTTGCAGAGGCCAAGCTCCACCTTGACCCGTCCCTTTTTGAAGTAAAACGACAACGGAATGAGCGTATAACCCTTTTCATCAACCCGCCGGGCAATGCGTTTGATTTCCTCCCGGTGCAGGAGGAGCCGTTTTTTCCGGTCCGGGTCGTGATTAAATACCGACGAAAACGGATTCTCCGCCACCGTGAGCGAGCGGAGCCACACCTCGCCATTTACCACTTCCGCCCAGGCGTCGGGAAACGAGACGCGCCCCTCCCGGAAGGACTTTACTTCCGTGCCGAGCAGTTCCACGCCGCACTCATACCGGTCATCCACGGCGTAGTCAAAGCGCGCCTTCCGGTTGACGGCGATAATCTTGACGCCGCCGCCTTCGCCCTCACTCACGGCGCTTTTCTCGCAATGACCGGGCGGAAACCCACAAACGGGGAGCAGGTTTCCGGGGGAAGCGACGCCCGGCTTCCCACGCTTACGGAGCCGGAAGGATTTATCCACGAGCCGCCGCGCACATTCCGTTCGGGCGCGGCAATCTGTCCCGCGCCGTCCGGCGCAAAAAAAGCCAGCGGCACATGATAATCGCCGCACCATTCCCAGAGGCTTCCGGTCATATTTTCAATCTTCGCGCCGCCGGGAAGTTCCGCGGAACGGGCCGCGTACTCCCATTCGGCTTCCGTGGGAAGCCGCGCCTCAAGCGCGCCGCCGGGAGTGAGGCGGGCGGTAAGCCACGCGGTGAACGCGGCCGCCGCGTGCCAGGAAATGCCCGCCCGGCCCGCCGTTTCCCCGCCGGGATACATTTCCAGGTAGGTTTCCGTAACGAGATTCTGCCGGACAAGCGCTTCCCGCGCCGCGCCGCTCCATACGGGGTTTTCCGCCAGAAACGCGTCAAAAGCCGCCGCGCCTACCTCGTCCCGGCTGATCCAAAAGCCCGCGATTTCTTTCCCGCCTCCAGGACCGTCCGCGGCAAACAAGGTTCCGCCGTCAATATAGACAAAGGTAAGCCCGCCCAGCGTAATCGTCCGGCCCCCGGCGGGCTCGCCACGGCGCGGCGCGGCGCGTCCCTCGCCGCCCCCGTCTTCCGCGTACCAGGCCGATTCCGTTATACGCGCCGCGCTTTCCCCGTCAAGCAATCCCCCAAGGTGGCGGGCCGTTCCCGGCGCGGCCATGGCAAGAAACGCCCTGCCCGAACGGATAAGGCTCAAGGGCGACGGGGGATTGCCCCCATTATCCAGGAGGAATTCCGCGCGAACAAAGTCCCTGAGCGCCCCGCGCGTAACGGCGTAGCCCCGGCTTTCAAGAAGAATTCCCGTCATGGTTTCCCGGAGAACCGGATCAATGCCCCCGCTTCCCGCGCGGTATACCCCTTCCGACAGGGAAAGCGGCGTCTGCCAGGCCGCCGCGCTTTCCCCGCCGAACGCCCAGCGGGCGTATTCGTCCGCGGCGCGGCGGAAAACCGCCGCCCGGTCCGGCGCGGAAAGACCGGCGGTTACGGAAACCCGTGGGGGAAAGAAAAGCGAACCGAACACCCGGCCCGGAATATCCCGCTCAAAAACGCGCGGGGTAAAGCCCGGCAGGGAAATCTCGAACCGGTGTGTTCCCCGGGAGATAAAGAGATCGCACGGGGTACTGCCCCGGTATACGCCGTCCACCAGTACCGCCGCCCCAAACGGTTCGGAAGCACACGAAACAAGGCTCCCGTTCCGGTTAAGGCCGGGGAAAACAAGCAGAAAGAAGAGCAGCGCGAGAAACGCGATGCAGAGCAGACCAAACAGCCACACGCCCGGCCGGACGCCAAAGAGCGGCTTCAGTTTGACATAATCGGTCCCGTAGGTATCGGCCATGGGTTGAGTATAAAAACCGCCTTTCGCCCTGTCAACGGCGCGGCGCCATACCCGGACGGTGGGCTTTTGCGGCAGAGCCGCAAAAGCCAAGCTCACCATCCGGCTTTGCCGGATGGTGAGCACCCTTGTCCGCCTGAGCGCTTTATGGTATGGTTTACCCATGACGGCACACGCGGATTTTTTTGATCGCCTCTGCACCGCGGCGGAAGCCGTGCTTTCCCGGAGAAAACGGCGGGCGCGGCTGCGGAAAGAAAAGCAGCGGACAAAGAATCAGCTTCTGGACTGGCTGGAAGCCTTTGTGCAGGCCGCGGCGATGGTGCTCGTCATCAACCAGTATCTTTTCCAGGCGTATGAGATCCCTTCGGGATCGATGATCGACACCCTGATGATCCGCGACAAAATCTTTGTCAACAAACTTGTTTTCGGGCCGGAACTGCTGCCCGGACTGGGGAAGCTCCCCAGTCCCTTTACCCCCGCGCGGAACGACGTGGTCATTTTTGAGAATCCTTCCTATATCTCCCGCGGCCCGGTGTTTGACATAGCCCAGCGGGTTATTTTTATGCTCACCCTGTCCGTTATCGATATTGACCGGGACGTGAACGGCGAACAGCGGGCGCACTTTTTGATCAAGCGGGCCGCCGGGCTGGAAGGCGATCACTTTATCTCCCGGGACGGGGATATGCTGATCCGCTTTGCCGGAACCGGCGATTATACTCCGGAGCGGGATCACAACGCCGCGCGGGGGTTTGGCCATCATCTTTCGCGCCTCGTGGAGGCCGCCCTGTACCCCCGTTTCCGGGAGGCCGGGCGGCTTGCCGCGTATTTCGACCTGGGGCTTGACCCGCCCGCGCCGCTTAGGGAGGCGGCCGCCGCCTTCTCATCGATCCCTTATCCCGATTACTTTACCGTGGAAGAGGAGCGGCTTGCCTTTATACGCGGCGCGTATCCACAGGACAAAGGCTATCGCGCGCGCCTTGCGCGGCAGAAACTCGGCTGGTACGTCCCGGAAGGCTATTTCTTTCCCCTGGGCGATAACCGGGACAACTCGCGGGACGGGCGGTACTTCGGGCCGGTACGGAAGACGCGGGCGCTGGGAAAGGGGGCGTTTATTTTTTGGCCCTTCCGGCGCGCCGGGGCGATCCGGTAGCGGGCGGCGGAACGGCGGCGGTACCTATGGCGCGGGGCTTACGGAAATCCTGGACGGATAAAAAGACGGACACCATGCGCTTCCGTATCTTTTTCTTCTATTTTCTGGGCGTCTTTCTTTTTTACCTGCTGTTTACCTCCCTGTTCCTGTGTAACCGGGTTATCGAGAACGACTCGATGCGTCCGGGCCTCAGGCGCGGGGATCGCATTCTGTTTTTCTCCTCGGCTTTTTCACGCCTGATTCCGCTTTCCCGGCCGCAGTACCGGCGGGGGGAACTGGTTCTGGTGGACCGCCTTCCCCGCGCCCGGCGGTATTTCCCCCTGGAACTGTTCGACGCCGCGCTTCGTTTCTTTACCGCCGAACGGGTGGGCGTCTCCCGGCGCGCCGGATATTGCTCCGTCAAGCGTGTTATCGGGTTTCCCGGAGACGAAGTATCCATGGTTAACTTTGTGGTCCGGGTAAAAGCCGCGTCCACCGGGCATATCCTTACCGAATTTGAACTCTGGGAAAACAATAAGCCGGTGTACAATATCGAAATTCCTTCGTACCCGGCGCTCTGGGACGTGTCCCTCCCCTTTTCCGGGGACATGGAACCGGTACGGCTGGGGGAAGACGAGTACTTCGTGCTTGCCGATAACCGCTTCTCCACGGGAGATTCCCGTACCTGGGGGCCTGTTCCCCGTGATCAGATTGCCGGGCGGGCGCTTTTCCGCTACTGGCCGCCCGCCCGTATGGGCCGCCCCTGAGACGCCGAAGCGGGACGCCGCCGTAAGAATACGGGGAAACCGGATATGATAGAAGAAGCGTCCCTGTATATTCACGTTCCCTTTTGCCACAGCCGCTGCGATTACTGTGATTTCTACTCCGTTCCCGTACCGAAGGACAGCCCGCTCAAGGACGCCTATATCGCGCGCCTGCTTCAGGACGCGGAATTCCTTTTCGCGCGTCATCCCCTCCGCCGCGTTCCTTCCGTATATATCGGCGGGGGAACCCCGTCCGCGCTGGGAGAAGGGAGAATCGCCCGCCTGCTTGACGGCGTTTCCCGCTTCCTGCCGGACGCTCCTTTGGAATATACCGTGGAAGCGAACGGCGAATCCACCGGAATTCCGTTTCTTTCCGCGCTCAAGCCCCGCGGCGTTACCCGCCTTTCCCTGGGAGTCCAGACCTTTGACGGTTCCGCGCGCCGCGCGGTGGGGAGAACCGGCGGCGATCCCACGGAAGCCCTCTCCCGCGCGGCGGCTTTTTTCCCCGGCGGGCTTGCCGCGGACCTCCTTACCGGCCTTCCCGGACAGGACGAAGAAGCGGTGTGCGCGGATATAGAACGGCTCCTGGCGTTTTCTCCCGCGCATATTTCCCTGTACGCGCTTACCCTCGCGGAAGGCACGCCCCTTGCCCGCCGCCACCGGGCCGGGCGCGGCGTTTCGCTTCTCCCGTCTCCCGAAACGGCGGACCGGCTCTGGCTTACGGGGAAGGCGCGACTGGAACGCGCGGGCTTTTCCTGGTACGAAATCGCCAATTTCGCGCGGCGTGGCGCGGCTTCTTTACACAATACGCGCTACTGGCGTATGGAAAACTGGCTGTCTCTCGGCCCGTCTTCCTCTTCTACCGTGATTGATGACGCTTCCGGCACGGGCGTCCGGCGTACCGTTACGGCGGATTTGTACGCCTGGCTTAACCGGAAACCCGGCGAAGCGCCCCCGTTCCGGGAAGAAGCGCTTGACCGGATAACGCTTAAAAAGGAAATGTTTCTGATGGGCTTTCGCACGGAAGCCGGGCCGCCGCCGGAACTCTGGGAAAAGCGGTTCGGTTCCCCCCTTCCGGCCGCGTCTCCGCGCGTATTTTCCCTCTGGCGCTCCCGGGGCCTCTTGCGCAAAAGCCGCGCCGCGCTTACCAAACGGGGCCGCCTGGTGCTGGGACGGTTTTTGCCGGAAGCGTTTCTGGAACTGGAAGAACGGGAAAGCGGCCCCGCGGGGCCATAAACGCCTGATTATGGCCGCCGGACGGTCCATCCTGAACAATCGCCGTACCGTTTGACTAAAACCGCCGTATGATTTTATAAAATCTCTTGACGTTTTTGGAAAATCTCTTGACGGTTTTGAAAAACGGCGCGCTTTTTTTGATCACGCCACCGGGTTTACCGGGATAAAAAGCGGGAAAAGAAGCGGGGGGCGTTGGAAAGGGAGAAGGGAGAATTGAGAAAGGATCGGGGAAAGCGGGGGAATGAACGGCGGATTGAACGGGAAAATGACGGAATGATCAGGTGAGTAGACCGGGAAAGCGATTCCGTAGTATGTTTCCCCGTGCCGGCGCGTCTCCGGTACGGGCGGGCGGCGTAGTCCGGGCGGGAAGCGGGGCGGGACGCCGGGTGTACCGGCAAAAAAAGCGGGCAAGAAGGGGGAGAGGGCTATGGAACAGGAAATTTTTACCCGGATGAAGGTAAAAACGGCGGGGCAGGGGCTTGTGGTAAACGCGCCCGATACCTATCCGCCCCATTCATTTACCGTGTACGGCGGAGAAGCGAACGGGCCATACCCGTTTATCCATGTTTTTGTGCGGAGCCGGGAAGATTTTAAGGCGTATGTTCCGGCTGTTTCCGCGCTGCTTGCGGGCGGGGGCCTCTTCTGGATTTCATATCCCAAAGGAAGCGCGAAAACCCGCCCGGATATTAACCGGGACAGCCTCTGGGATTTGGTTATTCCGCAGGGCTTTCACCCGGTGGCGCAGATTGCGCTTGACGAAACGTGGTCCGCGGTCCGCCTTAAACCCAACGAAAAAGGCGCGGCCTACGTCCGCCCGGTAAGGGCGCCCGTCCCCCCCGCGCGGAAACGGTGAGCGGGGGGAATTAAAAAGGAGCATGGGGAAGGGAGATGAGGGGAATGGGTGAGGGGATACGGATGGGGCGGCGGGAAGACGGCGTTATTCCGCGCCCTTTCCTCCCGGCACGGGGTAAAGGAACGGCGGGAACGGCGGATTGAACGGGAAACAGGCGGGGCTTTCAGGCAAGGAGACTGGAGAGGCGGCGGTAGCAGAGATTGACGGTGTGTTTGTCCCCGATATCGACTTCTTCGCCCAGTTCGTCGATGAGCGTTTCCACCGAGGCGAGGCTTTCGTTAATGCAGATGTGGAAGGCGCGGGAACATTTGAACCAGTAATTGCCCACGCCGTCCGTACAAAGGGTGATAAAACCCAGTTCCTTCCGGCCCTTTTTCCAGACGGCCGGGAGCGCGGGCAGGGAAAGCTGTTCAAGGAGGGCCGGGAGATTCTCCCGCGAGGAGAAGGAAGCCTTGCGCGGCCATACGCGGTTTACCGCGTTTTCGATTGACAGGGCGGGAAGCAGACGAAGAATCAGGGAAAGCTTTTCCCCGGCAAGCAGGCTAAAGACGCCGTTTACGAGGATCGTTCCCTTGAGCCCCCGGTACGAAACCGCGCCGCCTGAGACGTTTTCCTTGACCAGGGAAAGTTTTTCCCAGGGGAGGATGACGTTTTTCCGGCCTTTTATGTCGGTAATTTCAAATACTTCGCTGCCGATACGGATATTGTTGGTAAAATCGCGCGCTTTTTTGGGACGGTCCCCCTGTCCCTGACCCCGCGCGCCAAACGCGCTCCAGACTTCGGGCTTGAGGCGTTCCAGAACGGTCCTTGAAAGCGGGGAGACGGACATGGCGTACATCCGCGTGGTGCGGATAATTTCCCCGGCGACTATGTACGGGGGATTCTGCCGGAACATCACAGAGCCCGGATGAATCAGTATCCGGTCCGCGGTAAGGCTCCGGTACAGTTCCCGCCCTTCGCGGACGCAGAGAAACTGGACGAGTCCCGTGGCGATGCAGGTGAGATAATCGTCAATGCCGCCGCCTTCCAGGATGGGAACGCCCATGCCGGAGACGATTTCCTCAAGCTGGGACGTAACGTTAACGATTTCCGCCAGGGCCTTCTCGTCAAGATAGTTTGCTTCACAGAATTGTGCCCGGTTGGGTGCGGCGGTATAGGCGCGGAACAGGACAAGATAGGACACAAAATCCCCGCCTGAGTCGCGGAACCGGTGATGCGCCCGGCGCGCGTCTGTTTCTTCCCCCGGCGGCAGGAGATAGGGGCTTTGCGTGGAGAGAAACGCCGCGGCGATAAGGGTTTCCTGGGTAACGTCCGGGTAGTGGAGCACCGCCTCCACAATGATCCGGGACTGCCGGGGCGGAAGGGGAAACTCCGTCATCATTTTGCCGATGCGGGAGAGGCTCCGGTCCTTTTCCAGGGCCGAAAGTAAATTGAGCGTTTCTATGGCGGCGATAATGCCTTCCGCGCCGGGCGGGGAGATAAAGTCAAATTCCTCAAAGGCCGTAATGCCCAGGTCCGCCATGCGAAGCACCACTTCGGAAAGATCCGTGCGGAATATTTCTTCGGTGGTAAAGAGCGGCCGGTTTTCAAAGTCTTTCCGCGTATAAAGGCGGTAACAGTTTCCCTCCCGGGTGCGCCCCGCGCGGCCCTTGCGCTGGTTTGCCGACGCTTTTGAGACCGGGCCTTCGAGGAGGCTTGCGGTAAATGTTTTCGGATTGTAAAAGTTCAGTTTTGAAAGCCCCGAGTCAATTACCGTCGTAATGCCGTCAATCGTAACGGAGGTTTCCGCGATATTTGTGGCGATTACCGCTTTTATGAGGCCCCGGGGCGCGGGATCGAATACCCGTTCCTGCTCCTCCTTGCCAAGCCTGCCGTACAGGGGCACCAGGTGGAGGCGCTTTCCCACCGGCCCAAACGCGAGGCGGCTCATGCAGTTTTTGATCATTTTTTCGCCGGGGAGGAAAATTAACATATCGCCCTCCCGCCGTTCGGTTACGGCGCGGACGGCAATGCCGTCAATTTTGTCAAGGAGCGCGTCTTCCGCGGGAGTGCCTTCGAGGGCGGCGGGGGGATCGTAAATCACCGTAACGGGCCAGGTCTCCGCGTCTATTTTTACCACGGGGCATTCCCCAAAATACCAGGAAAAGACCGCCGCGTTTATGGTTGCCGAGGAAATGATGACGCGGAAATCCCGGCGCGCCTCAAGTACGCGCTTGAGCAGCCCCAGAATAAAGTCGATGTTAAGGCTCCGCTCGTGCGCTTCGTCAACGACAAGCAGACTGTACTTTGAAAGCCACGGATCGAGCTTCATTTCCTGAAGCAGAATGCCGTCCGTCATGATTTTTATTTTGGCGGCGGGCGTGGTGCGGTCTTCAAAACGCATCTTGTAACCCACAAGGAGCGGATCGTTCCCCGCCGCCTGGAGCTGGCGGGCAATAAATTCGCTTACCGAGACCGCGGCAATGCGCCGGGGCTGGGTTACGCCGATAATTCCTTTTTCCGCGTAGCCCGCGCCGTGCAGAATGACCGGAAGCTGGGTCGTTTTCCCCGACCCGGTGGGGCTTTCCACCACCACGGCCTGGCTTTTTTCCAGCGCCGCGAGGATGAGGTCCCGGTGTTTGTATACGGGAAGTTCAAGATAATTCATCGTATGGTCTTTGTCCTGTGATTGAGCCGCACACGATTCGAACGTGTGACCCACGCCTTAAAAGGGCGTTGCTCTACCTACTGAGCTAGCGGCCCGGCTTTCCGCCCGGGGGAGGAAGCGCGCGTCAACGGCGCCGGTACAATGGCTCCCCGGGGGGCCGCTTTCCGTACCGCATCCGCTGAACAGGCGGAATACCCACAGCCCGGCAAAACGCCCGGGCATATAACGGTATGCCGCCGAACAGGTTCACTATAGCAAAGCGCCGCAAAAAGATCAAGCGTCCGCTTTTCCTTCCGGGCCGCCGGAACGTTTGTCCGGAAAGGCGAGGCAGCGCACAAAGTTTTTTTCAAAGGCCGGATCATCCGCCAGTTCAACCGTTTCAACCGCGGCGGCAAGATTTCGCATCCGGCCCCGGAAATGCCGGTTGAGCAGGAAGGCCGCCGCCCCCGCAAGGGAGGTATTTCCGGCAAAAGTGATTTTTCCCGCAAATTCCGGGGGTAAAAGGCCCGTGTCAAGGAGGCTTGTCTCCCGGAGATGGTAGCCGAAGGAACCGGCAATCTCCACGGCGTCCACGCCGGACGGGGCGAGGCCGAACCGGGAAAGGAGCATATCGATGCCGCACCGGATGGCCCCCTTGGCAAGCTGAATCTGCCGGATATCCTTTTGGGAAATATACACCGTACCGGTGATATAAAAGGCGATTTTGCCGCCTTTTGTGTCAGGCGATGCGCCGCCTTGGGGGGACGGCTCCTCCGGCGGGGGCAAGAGACGCGCGCCCAGCCGTCCGCCCGTTTTCTCCGGCCCGGCGAAGCGTCCGTTCTTTTCCACCACGCCGGTACGCGCCAGTTCCCCCGCAATATCGAACAGGCCGCTCCCGCAGATGCCCTCCGCTTCCCCGCCGCCGATAACGGTAAAGACGCACTCATCCCCTTCAATAGTGAACGAATCAATCGCGCCCCGGCCTGCCCGCATTCCGCACCGTATATTCATTCCCTCAAAAGCGGGCCCCGCCGCGGTGGAAGACGCGGCAAGTTTCCCGTCCCGGGCCAGAACCATTTCACCATTGGTGCCGATGTCGATAAACAGGGTTACGCCTTTTTTTTCATCGAGGCGCAGAGCCAGCATACCCGACACAATATCCGCCCCCACCCACGCGGAGACAAAAGGCGGGAACCAAACGCGGCCAAAGGGTGAAATATTCAGCGCCGCCGCGCCGCGATACTCCGCCCCGGCAAGCAGCGGCGTGTAGGGATACTGTCCAAGCGGCGCGGTTTCCACTCCCGCCGCAAGGTGCAGCATCGTGGTATTGCCCGCATATACCGCTTCGTAAATGCGTTCCCGTTTTACGCCGGTTTTTTGGAGCAGGGAATCAAGCATCGCATTAACGGCCTCAAGGAGCGCGTTGTGCAGAACGGCGAGGCCCCATTCTTCCTTCGCGGCAAAACGGATGCGCCCCAGCACATCCTGGGCATAGCGGGTCTGGGGATTGATTGACGATTCTGACGCGAG
>JAITGJ010000018.1 GCA_031280705.1 Spirochaetaceae bacterium | reverse complement strand
GCCCGGCGTCAAAACGCCCCACCCCACTTCCTTTGAAGTCCGTTATGGACACCGTATCACGGGTCTCCAAAGTCTGTCAAGCGGTTTTTTCACTTTTTTTCAAAAAAGTGAAAAATTTTCGCGCGGGGCTAGACCGCGCAGGGCCGCCTGTAAGCCCCCTCCCCCGGCGGGCAGGCCGCGCTAAGAGGCCATCCGGGCGGAGGCGGGTTCGATTTCCCCAAACCAATAGGGTCTGGGGAAGTCAGGGGCCGGGCGCGGCGGCGCGTTCGCCGGGAGGGCCGCCGCGGGGGGGCGTATTTTCCGTTTTTGCCCCGGTATCTTTTTCGCGGCGGATACTCGCGTCAAAAAGTACGGCAAAGGCGTCATCGGCGGTTTCCACAAACCGCGCGATAAGTTTTTCTTTTATTTCCCGGTCCAGTTCTTCAAAATCGTCCCGGTTGTCGAGGGGGAGGATCACTTCCGCCATGCCGTTCCGTATCGCCGCGAGCAGTTTTTCCTTAAGCCCGCCGATGGGAAGTACGCGGCCGGTCAGGGTAAGTTCCCCCGTCATGGCGAGGGCGGGTTTGGGCGGCGCGCCGCAGAGCGTAGAGAGGAGCGACGCCGCAAGGGTGATGCCCGCCGACGGCCCGTCCTTGGGGATGGCGCCCTCGGGCACGTGAATATGAAAATCCGTTTTGCCGATAGCGCTTCCGGTAAATTGATAGCGTTCACCCGCGCTGCGGAGCCACGAAAGGGCGATACGGGCGCTTTCTTTCATCACGTCGCCCAGATTGCCCGTCATGATCAATTCCCCGTGCCCCGCAAACCGTATGGTTTCCACGGGGAGAATCGCGCCGCCGTTTTCCGTCCAGGCGAGGCCGTAGCATACGCCCACCCGCGCCTCCCGGTACACCAGATCGTTTTTGTACTTGCGCCGTCCCAGAATTTTTTCCAGATCTTCCCGCCGGATCGTTTTTTTGAATGATGCAAGCGGCTTCTCCGCATCCCTGCCGTAGCCTTTTTCCACGGCCTTCCGCGCGATACGGCGGATGCAACGGGCGATTTCCCGGCGCAGGGAACGCACGCCGCTTTCCATGGTATAGCGGCGTACCAGCTCCAGAATCGCGTCATCACGAAACAGTATTTTCGCCTCCGCAAGGCCGTTTTCCGCAAGCTCTCGGGGCGCCAGAAACTGTTTGGCAATGGCGAGTTTTTCCATTTCGCTGTAACCGCCCACATTGATAATCTCCATGCGGTCACGGAGGGGGTAGGGAATGGTGTCGAGCGAATTTGCCGTGGCAATGAACAGGACCTTTGAAAGATCAAACGGTACTTCCAGATAATGATCCGTAAAGCCGGCGTTCTGCTCCGGGTCAAGCACCTCAAGCAGCGCCGCGGCGGGATCGCCTCTCATGTCATTGGCAAGTTTGTCAATTTCATCAAGCAGAAAAACAGGATTTCCGCTTTCCGCTTTCCTGAGGGACTGGATTATTTTTCCCGGCAGCGCCCCCACATAGGTTTTCCGGTGGCCCCGTATTTCCGCCTCGTCCCGAACGCCGCCGAGGGAAATGCTTACAAAGCGCCGCCCGAGCGCGCGCGCCACGGACTGGCCAAGGCTGGTTTTTCCCGTACCGGGCGGCCCCACAAAACAGAGAATAGGTCCCCGGGTGCCGGATTCGGGGGACGGATGAACCGCGCCGCTGTCCGCCGCGCTTCCCGTGTCCGGCAGCAGCAGTTCTGTTTCCCGCGCGGCGTCTTCCCCGGTTCCGCCCCGGGACGTCGTGGTAAGGTTCCGCACCGCGATAAATTCCAGAATCCGTTCCTTGACTTTTTTCATGCCGAAATGATCCTCATTGAGGATCCGTTCCGCTTCGAAGAGGTCTCCCTTGTCCGTACTGTGTACGCTCCAGGGAAGTTCGGAAATCCACTCCAGGTATCCCCGCAGTACGCCCGCCTCCGGGCTGAACGACTGGAGCTTGCGGAGGCGGCCAAGTTCTTTTTTCGCTTTCACGAATACTTCCCGCGGGGGATGCCGTTCTTCGATGGCCCGCTCCAGATCGGCATATTCATCCTCGACCGTTTCCTTGCCGAGTTCCTTGTTTATTTCCTTTAACTGTTCATTCAGATAGTATTCCCGCTGGCTTCTTTCCATGCGGCTTTTTACCTTGCCGGAAATATTTTTCTGTATTCCGTAAATTTCATTTTCCGTTTCGATAATTTCTATCAGCGCCTCAAGCCGCGCCCTGGTACCGGTAATGCCGAGCAGCCCCACTTTTTTTTCGGCCTTTACCCCAAGCGTATTGGCGACCAGGTTAACCAGCCGTTCAGGGCTTTCCGTGCGATCCACGGCGGAGAGGGTGTCCGTGCCCACCTTGCGGGAAAATTCCGCGTACTGGGCAAAGGATTTTTGTACGGTCCGCGCAAGGGCGGCAATTTCCGGATCGGAAAGGTCCGCCGCGCCGGAATCGCCGGCCGGCTCTATCCGCACCAGGGCGTAGTCTTTCTGTTCGTGTACTTCTTTGATGGCGCCCCGGTATTCCCCCTGAAGCACCACCCGCCAGGTATTGTCCGGCAGTTTCAGATGCTGGATGATCCGCATCACGGTGCCTGACGGCCAGGTATCGCCGCCGCCGGTTCCCGTATAGGGCGGCGGGGGCGGTACGGCGTGCGGTTTTTTGGGGCCGCCGGGAAGGCGGGACGCCCCAAAGTCAGCCGCGCGGGGAGATCCCTCCTGTATCGGCGGGAACCCGTCGGTAACCGGGCCGGGACCCTCGCCGGGGAGGGGCTTGAGACACGCGACAAAAAGCCGGAGGTCCCGGCCCAGGGCCGCCTCGACGGCGCGGATGCCCGCAGGATAGGTGATAAAAATCGGAATGACCGTCTGCGGGAACAGAACAAGGTCCCGCAGGGGAAGCAGGGGAAATTCTTCTGTGGGGGATTTCCCGCCAAAAAGTGAAAAAAGCCGCGGAACCCGGTCCCGTTCCGCGCCGCTTTTGGGCTTCACGCGCTTTTCTGCAGGGGAAGAATTTCAGGCGGTTCTGATTTCTCAACCACTTCCTGAGTGATAATCACCCGCTTGCTCCCCTCCATGGAGGGGATTTCGTACATAATGTCCGTCATCAGCCGCTCCACAATAGCCCTGAGCCCCCGCGCGCCGGTTTTATGCTTAATCGCGGTATCGGCAATGGCGTCGATGGCCCCCTCGGTAAACTCAAGCTGTACGTCGTCAATGGCCATGGACGCCTGATACTGTTTGACAATGGCGTTTTTCGGTTCGGTGATGATCCGTTTGAGATCATCCCGGTTAAGTTCCTCCAGACAGACCGTGAGGGGAAGCCGCCCGATAAATTCAGGGATCATCCCAAAGTGGATAAGATCGTCCGGATGGAGATTGCTGTACAGTTCCCGGAGGTTCCGCTCACGGGTGTCCGTCTCATCGGCGCCGAATCCCATGGGATGCTGCACCACCCGCTGGGCAATGTGCCGGTCAAGCCCCACAAAAGCGCCGCCGCAGATAAACAGAATGTCCGTTGTGTCGATGCGGATCATTTCCTGATTGGGATGCTTCCGCCCGCCCTGGGGTGGAACGGACGCGACGGTCCCCTCAATTATTTTGAGAAGGGCCTGCTGGACCCCTTCGCCCGAAACATCCCGCGTAATGGACACATTTTCGCCTTTGCGCGCTATCTTGTCGATTTCATCAATATAGACGATGCCCCGTTCCGCCGCGGCGATATTGCCCCCGGCGTTTTGGATCAGTTTGAGCAGAATATTTTCCACATCCTCGCCCACATAGCCCGCCTCGGTCAGAGTGGTGGCGTCCACAATGGCGAAGGGCACCTTGAGCTTTTTCGCCAGCGTTTTGGCAAGGAGGGTCTTTCCCGTTCCCGTGGGCCCGATGAGGAGAACATTGGATTTTTCGATTTCCACCCCGTCGGCGTCCCGCGCCGTGCGGGCTATCCGTTTGTAGTGATTGTACACCGCCACGGACAGGGCCTTTTTCGCGTCTTCCTGGCCGATGATAAAAAGATCGAGGTATGTTTTTATTTCCCGGGGCGTGGGAATGTCCCCGGTAAACTGGGCGGAAAGATCGTGGTCCTCTTCAGAGAGGATTTTCCGGCAGACCTCCACACATTCATCACAGATAAATACATCATTGGGACCGGCGATAAGGCGGCGCGTCAAATCTCCCGATTTTCCGCAAAACGAGCAGGACCGCTCGTACCCGCCGCCCGTGCCGTTACGAAGCCGCGCCATGTTTGCTCCTCACCAGAACCTGATCCACCACGCCGTAGGCCACGGCATCGTCCGCGGACATATAGAAATCCCGCTCCATGTCCCGCGCGACCGTATCGGCGTCTTTTCCGGTATGCCTGGCAAAATAATCAATCGTGATTTTTTTGAGGCGGAGAATTTCCCGCGCCTGAATCCCGATATCCCGCGCCTGCCCCTGCACGCCGCCCCAGGGCTGGTGAATCAGCACCCGGGAAGAAGGCAGCACGAGGCGCTTTCCCGGCGCGCCGCCGGTAAGGATCAGCGCCGCCATGCTGGCCGCCTGCCCCAGGCAAATCGTCTGGACATCGCACTTTACGTACTGCATGGTGTCGTAAATGGCAAGCCCCGCCGTTACCGAACCGCCGGGGGAATTGATATACAGATTAATGTCCTTTTCCGTATCCTGACCGTCCAGAAAAAGGAGTTCGGCCACCACAAGGTCCGCGGCAAGATCGTTTATCTCACCGTCAAGAAAGACTATTCTGTCCTTGAGGAGCCGGGAATAAATATCGTAAGACCGTTCCCCAACGCCGGTCTGCTCCACCACGATGGGGACCAGGGAATTCATCTGTTCATTCATGTTCCTTAATGCTCCTCGTCCGCTTCCGGCATCACGCCGGCGGAAGCGGTGTATTCGACAAGGCCCGGCGCCCGCGCGGCCCGGCCCTGACCGCCGTAACGTTTCCGCCGCACGGGCCAAAAAAGCCCCCTGAAATTCGTGTTTCCCCGTATCCGTTTCACCGGAAACACCATGGCGCTATCGCAAAACGCGTGTTTTGGCGCCGCCCTTCTTATTACAATTTACCCATTATTGGAGAGCAGGTCCAGATACTTTACCATTTCTCCCGGTTTAATGGTATTTTCCGCCAGAAGCAGGTCGAACAATTTCCGTTCCTTGAGGTCCTCCGCAAGGTAGTCCTTCATGCTGCCCTGGCCGTAATACGCCTTTACATCATCCAGCTTCATGTTCGAGTCCGCGGCAATGGTCTCGTACTCCTTTTCGATTTCCTCGTCCGGCGCGTTGAAACCACGCTCCTTGACCAGGGACTCCACAATGAGGCGGCTCTTGATGGCGCGGGCCACGTCGGGACGCCACTCGTCAAAAACCGCGCTCTGGGACCGCTCGCCCCGGTTCATGAGTTCCGCAAGCTGGGCGGGATCGGCGTTGAACTGCCGCGCGAGGGCGCGCCAGCGGCTCTCAAGCTCGATACGCATCATGGATTCGGGAAGATCGATGGGGGTGGTTTCCAGCACTTTGTCCAGAATCGCGTGGACCCGGAGGTCCCGCCGCCGCGATTCGAGATTTTTGGCAAGTTTTTCCCGGATGTCCTTTTTAAGATCCTCCAGCGTCTGGTACTTTTCGTCCACATCCTGCGCCAAATCGTCATCCAAAGCGGGAAGCTGCCGTTCCTTGAGCGCCGTGAGGGTTACGCGGATTTTTTTCGTCTGGCCCGCAAGGTCCTTGTCCGCGAAATCTTCGCCGTAGGTTTTTTCAAAATCCTTTGTTTCGCCCTTTTTCATACCGGTTACCTCATCATCAAAGTGAAAGAGGTTCGCGCCGGTCCCGATGGTGAACACAAAGTCTTCCCGCTCCGTACCGGGAACGGCCCCGCCCTCCGCGGTAATTTCCGCGTAATTGACCGTGGCAACGTCTCCGGCCTTCGCCGCCGCGCCGTCATCCCGGTCCAGCACCACGGCGTTCCGCTCCCGGACGGCCTCAAGTTCCCGCGCGATGTCCTCTTCCGTAACCGCCGCGTCCTTTACCGCAAGCTCAAGTCCCTGCCATGTACCCACGGCAAAGCGCGGAAACACGTCGTAAACCACCGCAAAACTGAGGTCCGCCTCCAGATTGAGTTCCGGCATCTCGCCGTCCACCTGCGGCTGTGAATAGGGCAAGGGGCGATCTTCCTCCGGAAAAGACGTATCGGAAAAAACATCGGACACGGAATGTTCCACGACATGAGCCAGGGTTTCCGCCTGAAATGCGTCGGCAAATTTACGAACCAGCACGTCCCGGGGGGCTTTTCCCTTGCGAAAACCGGGGATCTGAATCTTTTTCGCGTAATCTTTGATGATTTCATCGTATTCTTCACGCACATCGTCCTTGCCGATGGTCAGTTTCAGCCTCACCGCCGAATGCTCAAGCCGCTCAACTTCTCTTTTTACGGTCACCGTGGTCCTCGCAGGTAGTTAATGATGGATTTTAGTGTATAGGGCGAAAATTAATGTGTCAAGGACGTCGGGTCATACCCAGCTACTGCGTGATTGGACTTTGGATTTTGCGCCGCGCGTAAAATCCACGCAATCCGTTTACCTAAACAGCCGGAGAAAGACCCTCTGGAGCGGGGTAAGGGCCCGGGGTTCTTCCCCAGAATCGCGCCGGAGGAGGCCGGCCAGCTCAGCCACCGCGTCTTCGACGAGCTTGCGTTGTTCCCGGGGAAGCGG
>JAITGJ010000279.1 GCA_031280705.1 Spirochaetaceae bacterium | reverse complement strand
CGGCAAAGCCAGTGGCTCGGGGGAGACCCGCCCCTGACAAACTGTTTTGCTTTTGGCAATGGCCGGACAGTTCAGAGTCGCTCCTTCGCCGCCTGCGGACCGCAGGGCCCCCCAGCGCCACCGCTGAGCAACCTCGCCCCATCATAGAGCACTCCGCTCCACAGTCGAGCCTCCATCCCGCCGGCTCCTCCATGAAGTCCACCCAACCCCAAATGTCGCTCCGTCAACCGAACACCAACAGTCAGCCCCCTCCCCAGTCCTGCGCCCCCTCCCGCCCCGCGCCCCGCGTCCCGCGTCCCTGCCTCGCTTCGCGCCGCTCCCTTCACTCTCAAAGCATCGGGGATTGCTCCGCTATACGACACTCCCCGACTGAGCCAACGCCTGCCCGCCCGCCCCCCGGGCCGGCGCGCGGCCGCCCCCCCGCCCCCCCCCCCCCGCCCCCCCCCCCCCCCCCCCCCGCAAAAACCGTGCCAAGTCAGGCGGTTTGAGAGAAAAATCTCTGGCTGTCCCGCGCGTTTTCAGGGTTCGTGATTCTACCGGGGTTCTGAAAAAAAGTCAAGCGGTTTCGATGGTTTCGATGGTTCGGCGGGGAGGCCCAGGCGGGAAAGGCCCCCGTGCGCGGCGGAGCCGCAAATCCCGCGCGGGTTGCTTGTAATGGAGAAAATCGCCAGTTATACTGGAAACTGCGGAGGAATTGTATGGAAAAAGAGGCCATTACCGGGTTGGCAAGGGATTATATCCAGCGGGAGCAGGACGCGGCGTTTCGCGCCGGGGTGGAAAAACTGCTGGAAGAGGCGGGCGCCCATTCACCGGAAGCCTGGAAGGAGCTTGAAGACCGGTTTTACCGGAAGCTTGAGTTTGGAACCGGGGGACTGCGGGGGATAATCGGCGGCGGGTATAACCGGATGAATACCCTGGTGGTAAAAAGCGCCACACAGGGTCTCGCAAATTACCTCCGCAAGGCGTTTCCCGCCAAAAGCGAACGGCCCGCCGGAAACGGCCTTTCCGCCGTGATCGCTTTTGACAGCCGCCATTATTCGCACGAGTTTGCCGAAGCCGCCGCGCTGATTTTTGCCGCCAACGGCATCAAAACATACCTGTTTTCCTCAATGCGGCCCACGCCGGAACTTTCCTTTGCCATCAGGCGGCTGGGCGCGGATACGGGCATCGTGGTTACGGCAAGCCACAACCCGCCCCAATACAACGGCTACAAGGCGTACTGGAACGACGGCTCCCAGGTTATCGCGCCCCACGACGAGGGGATCATTGCCGAGGTAAACGCCGTTACGGAGATCACCGAAATGACGCGGGATGACGCACTCGCGCGGGGCCTGCTCGTTATTATTGACCGGGAAATTGACGAAGCGTATCACGCAATGGTAACGGGCTGTCTGTTCCGTCCCGCCCTGATCCGCGAAAAAGGCGGGGAAGTGAAAATCGTTTATACGCCGCTCCACGGAACCGGGGCCATGCACGTTGAGCAGGTGCTGGAAAGTCTCGGCCTCAAGGTGATCACGGTGCCGGAACAGCGGGAGGGGAACGGGGATTTTCCCACCGTGTCGTATCCTAACCCGGAGGAAGGGGCCGCCCTGAAACTGGCCCTTGCATTGGGCCGGGAAGTAAAGGCCGATGTTGTTATGGCAACGGACCCCGACGCGGACCGGCTGGGAACGGCGGTTCCAGACAAAAACGGCGATTTTGCGCTGATCACGGGAAACCAGTTGGGCGTCCTCCTTGCCGATTATATTTTTCTTTCCCTTAAAGAGACGGGAAACATGCCCGAAAAGGCGGCAATGGTCAATTCCATCGTTACGACCGGGATGCAGAAGCGGGTGGCCGAATCCTACGGGGCCGCGTGTATCGAGTGTCTTACGGGCTTTAAGTGGATTGCCGCCGTGATGCGGCAGTGCGAAGACGCGATGACGTATTCAGTCGTGTACGGCACGGAGGAAAGTTACGGCTATCTGGTGGAAAATGAAGTCCGCGACAAGGACGGGGTTTCCGCGGCGGCCCTTACCGCTGAAATGACCCTGTACTGGCGGAGCCAGGGAAAAAGTCTTCTGGACCGGCTGGACGAGCTGTACCTGATCCACGGTTACTGGCAGGAATTGGGCATTTCCAAATATTTCCAGGGACCGGAAGGACCCGCCATTATGAAGGGCATTATGGACGGTTACCGGAAAAACCCGCCCGCCGTTCTGGGCGGCATCAAGGTGATAAAGGTGCGGGATGTGCAGGAATCGGTCTGGAAGTACCCCGGCAATCCCGGAAAAAAAGACCCGGTAGGACTCCCCAAAAGCGATGTGCTTCAGTTTTACCTTGAGGACGGCACGGTCATAAGCGCCCGGCCTTCCGGCACGGAGCCAAAGATCAAATTTTACGCGACATGCTGCGCCAAAGCGGGCGCGGACGGACTGTCCGGGGCACGGGCGGAAGCCGCCCGGAAACTTGACGCCATCAACCGCGATATACGGCAGGTTATCGGTGAATAGGAAATGTAACGGGGAACGCGCCGTCCGGGGCGGTACTGCCGGAGCGGCCCCGATCCGGGCAGTTCTCTGTGCCGCCGCGCTCTCGGTGCTTTCGGGCTGCGCTTCCATCGCCACGCGCGCCGTGGCCAACGCCCTTACGGGCGTGGGAAACAGCACGGTTTTTACGGGAGACACGGACCCGGAACTGATCGGCGGCGCGCTTCCCCTCGCCATCAAAATGTACGAAGCCCTGCTGGAAACCCAGCCCAACCACGACGGCCTTATCCTTACCACGGGATCCCTTTTTGTGATGTACGCCACCGCCTTTGTGCAGCAGCCCGCGGAAATGCTTCCGCCGCAGGAACTGGACCGGAAAAAGGCCGGGCAGGAACGGGCCAAACAACTGTACCTCCGGGGCGTGGCGATTCTTTCGCGCGGGCTGGAACGGCGCTATCCCGGTATAACCGGGTCCGGTATAACCGGGTCCGGTTACACCGGGCAGGGGGGTGAAGACCGGGCGGCGATCCTTGCGCGGTACACGGCGCGGATGAAAAAGAGCGATGTCCCCCTGATCTACTGGTATGTGGCCGGTTCCGTTTCGGCCTACGCGATAGACCCCTTCGATCTGGGCCTGGGGACGCGGCTTCCCGCGCTCATCGCCCTGATCAACCGGGCTTACGAACTGGACGGGAACTTTAACAACGGCGCGCTGGATGAATTCTTTGTGCTGTTCCACGCGTCGGTGCCCGCGGCCCTCGGCGGGGACCCGTCCAAAATCGGCCTTCACTATGAAAAAGCGCTTGAAAAGTCGCAGGGCCGCTCGGCGGCGGCGTATCTGGCCTATGCGCAGGCGGTGTGTATCCCCGCCCAGGATTACGCGGGGTTCAGGCAAAACCTGGAGGCGGCGCTGGCCATCGACGTCAATGCCGATCCCTCCTCGCGCCTCGTTAATGTCATCAATCAGCGTAAGGCGCGGTATCTTCTTTCCCGCGCTTCGTGGTATTTTCTTGAGGCCGAAGATGAGGATGACGCGCTCTGGTAAAAAACCGGAGCCGCCGGTACAATTAGTTTCTATGCCAGCGTATTTATACGGTGGAATGCGGGCATTATGATAAACAGGCAAATAAAACTCAAGGCGGAAGTATATCCGCCGGGAATAGAGGCGTCATGAAAAAAGCAGTTGTATTAATTGTATGTGCGGCGGCGCTGTTTTCCGTGCTCTCCGCGGAAAAGGTCCGTGCCCAGCCGCGGCGGCGTATAACGCTCAAAATCGCGTCCGTCGCCCCGGAAAACACCCCCTACGGGGAAGCCCTGAACCGTATGGCAAGCGAGTGGAACAGAATCACCAACGGCGAGGTGGAACTGCGCATTTACCACAACGGTATTTTGGGCGCCGAGGAAGACCTTATCAGAAAACTCCGCCTGAACGAGATTCAGGGGGCCGTCCTTACATCCTTTGGCCTTAATCTGATCACCCCGGAAATTCTCGCGTTAAGCGTCCCGTTCTATATTAGAAACGAGGAAGAACTGCACTATGTTCTGGACCGTATAAAGCCCACCCTGGAGGCGCGGATCGATGAAAAGGGCTTTCGCTGTATCGCCTGGGCCAATGCCGGGTGGATCAAAATATTTTCCCGCCGTCCGGTATTTGTGCCCGACGATCTGAAACGCCAGCGGATAGCCTCGGACCCCGCGGAACCCCGTCTGATCCAGGCGTTCAAAACCATGGGCTATCAGGTGGTGTCGCTGGCAAACACCGACGTTATGATGGGCCTTACCAGTAATATGATTGACGCCGCATACGGAAGCGCGCTTGTCGTGGCGGGGCTGCAGGTTTTTACCGTTGCCAGTAATATGCCAATGATCAACATTGCCCCGTTTATGGGCGGCATCGTGCTCAACAACCGCGCCTGGCGGCAGGTGCCCGAACAGTACCGCGCCGAACTGGACCGGATAAACCGCCGGGTTGAGCAGAGCATGGGCGCGTCCATCCTCCAGCTTGAAGCGTCCGCGATAGAAACAATGACCCGCTACGGCCTTACGGTGAACTCCCTTACCCCCGAACAGGAACAGCTCTGGTACGCCGACATCAACCGGGCGATTCCGTCCCTTATCGGGACCACGTTTGACCGCGATACCCTGAACCGGATCGACGCGCTCCTCCGGGAATATCGCGCGCGGCAAGGAACGCCATGAACCCGGACAAAGCGGAAACCGGAACCGGCGCGGCTGAAAAAGCCGCCGTACCCCCGCCCCGTACCCGCTTTTTCCGGGGCCTGCTCGCCGTGGAGCGTTTTTTCTGTTACGCATCCCTGGTTTTGCTTGCGCTGCTGCCCGTGGTGGAAGTGATCCTCCGCAAAACCATAAAAAGCGGGCTTCCCGCCTCCTCCGTGCTGATGACCCACCTGCTCCTCACACTGGGGCTTTTTTCCGGCATGATGACAACCCGCGAGAAGGATCATCTTTCGGTGTCCCTGGTGCAGTACCTTGGGGGCGGAAAGGCAATGCCCGCCGCGTCCGTGCTTGCCGGGCTTGTTTCCGCATTTGTGGCAACGGCGCTTGCCTGGTGTTCTCTTTCCTTCGTCAAAATCGGCCTTTCAGGACGGCTTGTCGGCTTTATCCCGGACCGGGTTTTCGGCGCGTTCATGCCCCTCGCCTACGCGGTAATGGCCGTCCGCTTCGCGCGACAGACGCCGCTTGCCGGGCGTCTCCGGCTGCTCGCGCCGCTTGCCATCGTTCTGGGAACCGTTGCCGCGTTTCCGGCGATCGTCAAATGTATCTGGGGCTTTGACGCGCCGGACGCCGTGCTGGACCTGGTTGATCTTGCAAGCCTCATCGCCTGGTATATCCGTATCCCTTCGGTGGTTTTTTTCGCGTTTTCCGCCCTCGCGGGGACGCCGCTTTTTGTGGTGATCGCGGGCCTCGCCCTGTTCCTGACCCACGCGGCGGGCGGGGAAATTGATGTCGCCGCCAACGAAATCTACGCCGCGCTGACCCAAAACAGCATTATCGCCATACCGCTTTTTACCCTGGCGGGCTTTCTCCTTTCGGAAAGCCGCGCCGGAGAGCGGCTGGTCGCCGCCTTTCGCTCCTTTTTCAGTTGGATGCCCGGCGGCATGATCATTGCCTCCGTGGTGATCTGCGCCTTCTTTACGTCCTTTACCGGCGCATCGGGGGTAACCATCCTCGCCCTGGGCGGCATTCTCTACTCAATACTGTCTGAATACGGACGGTACCGGGAAAATTTTTCCATCGGTCTTTTGACATCCGTGGGCAGTATCGGACTCCTGTTCCCGCCCAGCCTCCCGATTATTCTGGTTGGGGCCATGACGCAGACCAATATCCTGCATCTTTTTGCCGGCGGACTCTTGCCGGGAATTATTCTGGTGCTTGCGGTTATCGTTCTGGGCATCGTGGTTTCCATGAAAACAAAGATCCCCCGCGAGCCGTTCAGCCTCAAACATTCCCTCGCGTCCCTTAAACAGTGCGCGCCAGAGGCGCTGCTTCCGGTATTCCTGATCGCGGGATTTTTTTCGGGGTTTTTTACGCTGGTGGAAATCGGCGCTATTGCCGTGCTGTATACGTTTGTCGTGGAAGTTTTAATTCACCGGGAAATTCGCCTGCGGGACCTTCCCGGCGTGTTTTTCAAGGCGGTTCCCATTGTGGGCGGGGTACTCTCGATCCTTGCCGCGTCCAAGGCCCTGTCCCATTTTATCGTGGATACCCAGGCCCCGGATATTTTCGCCCGCTGGCTTCTTGGCGCGATTCAGTCCCGCTTCGTGTTTTTGCTTCTCCTCAATCTGGCCCTCCTCGTCGTGGGCTGTCTTATGGATATTTTTTCGGCGATCTTGATCGTGATGCCCCTGGTAATGCCGCTCGGCGCGGCGTTTGGGCTTGACCCGGTACATTTGGGGATCATTTTTATCGTGAATCTTGAAGTGGGGTTCCTTACGCCGCCGGTGGGCCTTAATCTGTTTCTTGCCGCGTACCGTTTCAAAAAACCTTTTGTGGAAATTTGCCGGGACGTGTTCCCGTTCCTCCTGATTCAACTGGCGGTGGTCATTCTGGTTACCTACATCCCGGAATTTTCAACCTTCCTGCCGCGCTTTTTCTAGGAAAACGTGGATTAAATTGAACATTGAGCGTGAGCGGGAAAAATCCGGATTGCATTAATAAATATGTTATGCGCAATGGGGGCTAAGTTTTTTAAAAATCATAGTGAAAATATGATTGACGAAATAAGTAGTTAAGGATATATTTTATAATATATTGGAGGGTAAAATTATGTTTAAAAAAAGAATATTTGAAATCATTGAAAAAGCACAAGAAGGAGATATTCCAAGTACAATATTTGATATAGCAATTATTATTCTTATAATTTTAAATATAATTGCTGTAACCGCGGCTTCATTTGATGCGTTTGCAAATTCCCATCTTCTTTTGCTTCATAGATTTGAAGTTGTTTCGATTATTATTTTTTCAATTGAATATTTATTGCGTGTATGGACAGCTGAATATAAATTTCCGAATTCAAAAATACCAAATATACGGTTTGTTTTTTCTGCTGGCGCTATTATAGATTTGGCGGCCATATTGCCATTTTATCTCCCATTCGTTACAGGATTGGATTTAAGATTTTTAAGGGTTTTGCGTCTTTTACGTATGTTCCGTATTTTTAGACTTGGAAGATATAGTGAAGCAATGGCCATAATCGGAAAAGTTTTGAAAAAAGAAAAGGAAAAATTAATAACAACGATAATATTAACAGTAATTATGATTTTTGTTGCTTCAACAATAATGTACTATGTAGAAAGTCCGGCACAGCCTGAGGTTTTTAAAAACATTATAGAGACAACGTGGTGGTCAATAGCAACATTTACAACAATATGGTTGGGGGATGTTTATCCAATAACAATTGCCGGAAAAATATGTGGTGGAATAATATCATTGCCTGGTATAATGTTAATTGCCTTGCCAAGTGGTATAATATGTTCTGGTTTCATGGATGAATTAAACAAGGAAAAGAAAATATGTCCGCATTGTGGAAAAGAGATAGAATAAAAAATAATAGAGTTGTTTAATAACTTCAGTTATTAAACAACTTCCGCTAAAAAATACCTTCTTGTTTGTTTTGTATACGCGATATACGCTTCTCCGAATGTACGCGATAAAAATTGTTCTTCCCGT
>JAITGJ010000239.1 GCA_031280705.1 Spirochaetaceae bacterium | reverse complement strand
AACGGCATGAGCGGTTATACGGGCGAACCGTTTGTGGTAAAAGGGGAATATAATAACTTTACCGGCGTCCCCGAAGGCGCGTACAAACTGCTCATTGTGGGCGGTTCCTACCACTGGGCAGATTACACGGCTAGTCCCGCGCATACCGCCGGCGGCGTAACAATCAATGAAAAATTGATCGCCTACGACTGCGGGAATATTTTTATCTCCGGCGGCGCGACTAAAGTGTACAACTTTGATCCGTACACGCAGGGCATACCGGATCGCGATACGCCCACGGGCGCGATACGGATCAATTTCCTCCACGCGGGAAACGCGCAGGGACAGTACGGGGATATGGGCGTTATTTCCCGGATTCAGTTTGTGTCCGGGAGCGAAAGCCTGTCCGATGGCAGCGCGCAGGTACATGGGATTGTGCCGTCAAACCGGACCGTGCTTGCGCCGCAGGCGTCGCAGAACAATGTGCGCGGCGCCGTGTCCCAGCGGTTTGTGGTGTATGAACACAACCGGAGCCTTGCGCCGGGAGAAACGTTGACCTTACTGCTGCCGCCGGATGTGTACGGCGTGCGGGTATTTAACCCGTCCGGGGACGGCTCAACGCCGAATCTCTGGTACGGGCGGGATCAATCGTGGTTTTATGATCTCCATATAGCCAAAGAAACGCCCAACCGGATTATTGATCTCCAGTGGCGCTTCCCCGGCATCGCCCTGCTGAACGACGACCTGATGCGCGACATGACGTTTGCCACGGTAACGGACCGGAGCCTCACGGGTAAATTTTTGAGTCCGTCTGTTTTGCTAAGAAACCATAATTTATGGGACTGGATTTATGGGATCAATGGAGGCGACTTCGGACAGTACCAGGTGGTGGACCATACCTGGTTCTTTTTCTGGGAAAGCCAGCCGCAGATCCACCCGGCCCCGGACAATCCCAACCATTCGGTGCTGTACCACTACTACACCTATCATCATGAACTGCCCATTTATTCATCTGTGCGCGCCATATTCGATCCCCGGCGCATCGGTTCTGACGGGTATCTGTACTGGCCCGACGGTGCCATTGATACCACGCTTCCCGGGTTCACCAGTGGTGAACATGGGGCGGTTGCCAAACAGCATGGCTACTATACCCTGATTCTGACCCTGGAGGCAAAAAACGATAATGGTGTTGCCTACACATTCCGGGGGATAACGCCTTCAAACGATCCCCCCGTTGATCCCAAAAACCCCAGTAATCAGGGAACGGGCTTTGCCTATTTGGATGCCCTGTATACCGGCGTTCACGGACCGGGATTTAACAATCCCGCCGCAAGTTCCGCCTACCGCATCCGGCAATGGGGTAACGGTTCAAATAATATAGGAGAATGGACCGATACGGACGGCGGCATTGCCAACACGGGTGAACTGCGCCCCGGCCAGAACGGCTACGAGGCGGGGAAAAGCCGTATTCAGGTGCGTATCCGCTATAAACGGGTTCCGTAACCTGCCCAGGCCGCTGCGCGGCCTGGGCTTGGGTTTTGCGGCTGCCCCGCAAAACCCCGCATCTGTTCGGGGACGGCCACATGGTGGGCGCTCTCTGGTTTTGGTTTTGCGGCTATGCCGCAAAACTCCGCCGGTACCCGTAGGCGGCCCCGCGCGGAAGTCCTGCCGTGAGCCGGTCCCTGAACTCCCCAAACCACTATGTGGTTTGGGGAAGGGGATATGCCGTGGCGGCGAAGCGCCGGGACTGGAGTCGGGCCGCGAATACCCGAAAAAATCAAAGTTTTTTCGTATTTGCGCTTGCAAGCGGAGATATTCTGAACAATACTTAACCTTATGGAGCACGTCTTTCGACAATCTCAGGACACCGCGATGCCTTCCGGCGTAAAGAACCCCGTCCTTCGGCAGGCAGCGGACGCCGCCCGCCCCGCGCACGGTATCGCCGTACACGGCGCTTTCTCGCGCAGCAGTGCCCCCCCCCCCCCAAGTTTTTGTATGCGCGTAATTCATGCCCCTATAACGATTTAGCTCTCAAAAAGTCCGCTTTTTCTTCCTGCAAAACGCGCGTTTTTTCCGTAAAAAAGTGCGCATTCCGGCATATCCCTTATGCGGCGTTGCCGCAAACCAATACACCGTTCTCTTGCAAGGAGCCTCACATGAATCTGTCTTTTGTGAAGAAGTTTTCGTTGTTGGCGCTGGCGGGCGTTTTCGTTCTCGCGCTGGCCGCGTGCCTTAATCCGATTGGCCTTCCCAGTTACGGAAGCACCCAGGGGTCCACCGGCGGCGGTAATATTCTGCCGGGAGAGGGCCGCCTCATCATCAAAAACCTCACCCGCGACCTCGCGATCCGTTCCGTGAGTTTTACCCCGCTTTCCGGGCAGGATTCCGCGCCGAACCTGGAGCCGGGGCCGGAAACAAGCAACCAGCGGTCCGTGCCGCTCCCCGCGGGACTCTGGAAAATATCGCTTGTCTATGGCGCGGGCTACACCACCGCCATTAATGACGTGATGGTTACCGAAGGCAGCGCCGCCACGGTCTATTTTTACAAAACGACCGCCGGGCGCGGCTCGCTTGAGACGCAGTGGCTCCCGCCCACAGACGCGGACCTGTCCGGCAACGCCAACCCCGGCGACGTGCTTTCAGACGATGAGGGTTTTCTGCATGTGATCAATCGCTCGCAGTCTTCCATTATTACCGGGGTTGAGTACAACAACGGCGCGTCCTGGATTCAGGTGGCGATTCCCGCGCCTGCGGGCATGAGCGGAAATATCGCGGCGGGGCAGGCGTCCTCCCCGGACCTGATCCTGCCGCGCGGAAGCTGGGCGATCCGCTTCCGCCTTTTGGGGAAGGACATTCCCAGCGTGGCCGTGTCGCGCACGATAATCGCCGGGCAAGTGGTAGATGTTGAATACTCCGATTCGCTCCTTACGGACCGGCCCCCGTCCGGGTTTGGATCACTGCGCATCGTGAATTATCTTTCCAGTAAAAACATTACGCGCGTGGTGGTCCGCACGCAGGTGAACGATTACGCGGCGGAAGAAGTTTCGCTGTCCGGCCCCATTCCGCACGGCGGCGGCTCACAGGTGCGGGCGCTCCGCGCGGGCGACACGCCCGGTTCCCGGCGGGACTATATCGTGCAGTGCTATGTTGCCGCGAATGAATACTACGAGGAAGTGGCCCGCGTGAT
>JAITGJ010000192.1 GCA_031280705.1 Spirochaetaceae bacterium | reverse complement strand
CATAACGTTCCGGCTGTTTACGGCGCGCGTGTTCTGCTCAAACCGCTATGCGGTCTGGGCCGGGCGCGTGCGGGGGGATTCACTCGGCAATGGAGGTCAGCGTGCCGGCGGGAACGCCCGCATCCTGGATAAAAAGGGACATCATGCCGCCAAACAGGGTAAGTTTTTCTGTAGACACGGCAAGCCATTCCCCCAGCGGGCGGATAGCCGCGAGTTCCAGACCCTGCCAGTTGAGGACAAGCTGCGGCTGTTCACTTTCGTAATCCCGGCGTGCGGCAATAATCGCGTCCTGAATGACGGCAAACGTCTGGGAGCCGGTTACCAGATATGCCTGGGCCTCTTCGTTGATCAGGTTCAGCGTATCCTGAATCGAGCGGAACATCATCCGGTCCTGCCCCGACCGGGTGATGGCCTGATAGAGCCGGTAGCCCCACTTGCCGTCGTTTTGCAGGGATTCGTCAAACAGGGAAATTTGCCGGGCAACGTCGGTGAGGATAGCGCTCTGATCCGTCAGAGGCTGGGGCCGGGAGTTGGAAGCGTATACGGCGCGGATAACCAGGAGTTCGCAGAGTTCCCGGATCTCCCGCTCAAATATGGCAATAAACACCGCCAGGTAATTCAGCCCTTCGGCATGGACAAACCCGGCAAAACCCTTGCTGGTAAAAAATTCCCCGGAAAGCGGCGTGTAATGGATCAGCAGCGGGTCCGGTTCCTCCCCAAAAATCTGCCGGGAAAGCTCTCCCACCTGGGCGCTCCGCTGATCCCGCACCAACTGTTCCAGCGTGGCGTCCAGCTCTTTTCTCCGCGCGTCAAGCCAGAGATTCATAATCGGCTCCCTGCCCTGAAACGAGGTCGGCGTCCAGTCCGGGTTGACATCGATGTGACGGATCATATATTCAAGAATCCGGGCATTGTTCACATCACGGACCTCGGTCAACATACCGTACCAGTGTTCCGTCCGCACCGCGTCGATGCCGTTGGCATTGGTAAAAAGCCGGAAAATCAGCGCCCAGTCCTGCTTGGGGTCAAGGGGAATGGAAACATAGAGATAATCCTTGAGTTCCCCGGAAACCAGGTGGCCTTTGGCCTGGGCAAAAACGGGATTGTCCGAAACCATGTATTCCCGGAGGGATGTGCCGAATTTTTTGAGAAGAAAATAGTAGTCAAAGGCCGCGAACTGTTCAAAAACCTGAGCGTAATAACAGCAGGAATCCACCGCCTCCGCGGTTTCCCGGCTGATGGCCCGCGCGAAAGCCTGAAATTCCTCCCGCGCCTTGCGGGTTACTTCTTTTATGTTTCCGGGCAGTATTCCCCGGGACAGTTGATCCACGGTAAGGCCGTTCAGCATCGCCAGAACGTCCGGGGGCACAAAATGCTCCACCACGAGGTTTTTGAAGGCCGGGGACGCGGACACGCCGATCCAGTTCATCTGGGCCGCGGAAACGGCCCGGTAAATATTATAGAAAAAGTTGGCGGCGGCGGGGGTAAGCTCCCGGTTTTTGGGCAAATAAAACCGCTTGTACCGGTTCACGCCGAGGGTTTTTTTCAGCTTCCGTATACCCCGCTTCCTGACCAATTCCGGGCTCGATCTTCCCGTGATGAGGGCCAGAATTTCTTCAAGAAAATACGGCATATCCCCACTTTAACAGGCCGCCTCCCCAATGTGAAGTATATAGCGGCCCGGAACCGGGAGAAAACCGGGATGGAGCAGGGCGTTATATCATATTTTTTGACTTTCATTTGGAAACAATGAACTTTTCGTGCTATCATTAATGACATATAAGAAGTGTGAAGCCACGGTTCACAGAGTTGTACGGAAACGGCGCGAACACCCCGCCTCTCCAGACGGAAGCGGGCCGTGTTCCGGGGTAATTTTCACTTTCAGACAGGCAAACGGGCAAAAACGCGGGGAAATAACGTTTTTGCGGTATAGGTACGGCACGCATGGGCGGCCCGGCGCGGCTTTCCCTTGAGGGATCGCTCTACCCGGCAAAAGCCGGGATGCGGGGTATGTCCGGCGGACGTAGAACGGAATCGCCGTGTCTGGTACTATTTGATGATATGGAGTGTGCATGAAACGCGAAAGGGTCCTTTCACAAATCATGTTTTTTCTTTTTTTCCTTACCGCCATACCTGCGGCCGCCCAGACCGGCGGGGTCCGCGGGAAAAAACGCGAGCACACCTGGTTTACAATGAGCCGCGTGGAGCGGCCTCTGGGAGTCGGCGTTTACGGCGGCTACGCGAACAACAGCCTGTACCAGGGCGGCGCCGAATATGCGCGCCCCGGCATCATCCAGCGCAACGGGAACGGCTGGACGGCGGGGCTCGCCCTGCGCTGGCAGATTTTTAACTGGCTTGCGCTCCAGGCCGATCCGGCGTACATTACGAGGAGCTATTCCAATTTTCAGGCCATGTACATCAACGACACCCTGTCGCCGCACACGAATACAACAACCAACAGTTTTATCGACGTTCCCCTGATGCTTTCCTTTCACGCGCCGCTTGCGGAGAATTTGCGCTTTACCGCCGGGGCGGGGTATTACGCCGGATTCTGGCTTGCGAGCCACGAGCAGGGCATTAGTCTGATGCCGCCGGGTTCTCCAGACAGCGGGGAAATCTCGAGCCAGTCCTATAATGTGGAACGGGTGCTGGACCCTAAACGGGACAACCGTTTTGATCACGGCGCGATAGCAAGCGTTGGTATCCAGTACGACTTTACGCAGTTTAAGCCCTGCCATGTCAGCATCTTTGTCGAAGGACGTTACTGGTACGGCCTTTCCGATTTGCAAAAACCGTACCAGCGGAATCTTTCCCCGTTGATGCAGAGTACCCTGACGGTCCACGCCGGTATTCTGATTCAGCCTGAATTCTAGGAGGACGAGACAATGGCGTTTACCCCCCTACAAACCATTCGCGCCCGTAGCGGAGCCGCGCGGGTGTTTCTTGCGGCGCTTTTCGCGGCAGGGTTCCTCTCGTCATGCCGCCCGATAGTCGATCTCCCCGTTCTGAGCACGATTAACGGCCTTGATCACAAGTATTATGTTGACGAAAAACATTACGGAAAGATTTTCCAGACGATCTGGACGGGCATTAACAATAATTACGTTTTTTGGGAACTGGAGCCTCTGGAATACTGGGACCAGGTGTGGGACACCTACAAGCCGAAGTTTGACCGGCTGGGAACCGGCGGCGCGGACGATGCGCTTGCAATACAGTATTTTAGGGAGATGTTCGAGCCGCTCAAGGAAGGGCACCTCCGGCTGGAAATGTTCCAGGGCAGCGCCCCGGAGCCGGCCTATGAACTCAGGCCGGGACGCGACCGGGTGGACGCGCGCTTTAACGGCACGGGTGATGATCGTAATCCCTTTTTGGCCTTTAGCGGTTTCAGTTATTATCAAACGCTTGTTCCGCCAACGGTTCGCCCCGCCGGCGGAATAAACATCAGGGAGGTCCAGAGCGTGCCCAACTATACCGGCGCGGCGGTAAAAGGGAAAATCAACCTTGGCGACGGAACGTACATCGCCTACTTTTACTTTAACCAGTTTTCATTTTCCAACGGGACCGGCAGCCCCGGCGCGGCGGCGTACCGCGCGTTTCTTGCCGGTTTTGTTGATAACCCCGGCTGCCGGGGACTTATCTTCGATGTGCGGGGGAACACCGGCGGCAACGCGAAGGATATCGCGCTCCTTTTGGGGCCGCTCCTTTCCGATAACCTCACCGTGGCGCATATCCGTTATAAAAAGGGCGAGGGCCGCCTCAACTACCTTCCCTGGACGCCCTGGGTTATCGAAGCGGCGGCGCCGGAAAACCGTATCGTCCGCGCCGGAGAACTACCCATCGTCGCCCTGGTAAACGATTACTCGGCATCCTGCGCGGAAATCCTCGCGCTGGCGTTAAAAACCATGCCGCATGGCGAGTTGGTGGGAACCTGCACATTTGGCGCTACCGGGCTCCGTTTCGGCGACTCGCCCATCGTACTTTCTGGCGGGAGCTTTAACGTGGTGGCGGGCAATACGGAATGGCGGATAACGGAGGCGGGTTTCCAAACCCGGGGCCCGGACTTTACCAATTACGAAGCGGCGGGCATTGAACCGGCCTTCATCGTTCCGTTCAGCCAGAGCGATTTTGCCGCCGGGAACGATGCTCAGCTTGAAAAAGCGATGCTCCTTATCCAGGAGCGCGGCCGGTAACCACGTCCCGTGAGCGCGCGTTTTGGACGGGCTTTTATGCGTCTATTACCAGGGAGCGGTTTTCGCGGTTAAGGATATGCCGCGCTGTTTCCGCTCCCAGGTGCGCGCGGATCAGCGATTCCAGTTCGGACAGCGCCTGTTCGAGGACGGCAATCCGGCTGCCGTTCACCATTTCCATGATGATAAACGCCTTCCTGCTGTCCTCCGTTATCATGGTGCGCCGTGCATCCCGCCAGTTGAAACAGCGGCAGACCGCACCCCCGTCGTCCCGGTAAACAATCTCGCCGGGCAGGGGCGGATCGTTTTCCTCCGAGCCGATAAGGCTGAACGGTTCGCCGCCGTCCGCGATACAGAGGCGCAGATCGCCCTGGAACGCGTCCCGGTCTTCCGCGCCGGCGGGCACCCCGTATGTGAGGGAAACGGCATTGTAGATATCCACCAGCGGATTGATGGAGCCGATATTTTCACCTTTCGACACACGTTTCAGCAACGCCTCTATGGACGCACGCGCGCCCTTTTTGGTTTTGAATTTACCATAGGCCGCGCGCCATTCCGCCACCACGGGGTTTTGGCTCAGGGGTTCAAGGGGAATATGTTTCAGGCTTTCCGTTTCCGCTTTTCGCAAAAGCTTGCGGTACGGCAGGCCGTCCGCATACCTGTTGTTCATGTTATCCGCGAGGACAACGCCGTACACGGATTCAGGAAAAAGGTCAAAAATCGCATCGTGTATCAGGAATTGTTTCATGCTCCGGAAATCTCCCTTTTTGGGCGGGCTCCGGCCGGACGCCGGTTTGCATCCCGCCAATTTTGCCGGTAACACCACTAAACAAGTCTAGGCGCGAGAGGCCCTATGCGTCAATCAGTGCTCAAGCCCTGCGCCGGCGGGGCTTGAGCACAATGCCATTTCCGCTACAATAGGAGTATGCGGATCGTATCGTGGAATGTAAACGGAATACGGGCGGTGGAAAAGCGCGGTTTTGTACAATGGGCGGCGGAAGAATCGCCGGACGTGCTTTGCCTCCAGGAAACCAAAGCCGCGCCGGATCAGCTTTCGGAAGACTTGCGCCTCCTTAAAGACAAAAAAGGCGCGGTATATCATGATTACTGGGCAAGCGCCAAACGGAAAGGGTATGCGGGAACGGCGATTTACAGCAGGACCGAACCGCGGTCTGTAACGGGCATGGGAGAAGCGGCCTTTGACGATGAAGGGCGTGTACTCCAGGCCGATTACGGGGACTTTGTCGTGATCTGCGCCTATTTTCCCAATTCCCAGGACAAGGGGGCGCGGCTTCCCTACAAGCTCGATTTTTGCGCCGCCATGCTCCGCCTCTGCGACCGGCTGGTAAAAAAGGGGCGGCGGCTCGTGCTGTGCGGGGACTACAATATTGCCCACACGGCCATTGATTTGGCGCGGCCCCGGGACAACGAGGACAATGCGGGCTATCTCCCGGAGGAGCGCGCCTGGATGGATACCTTTACCGGCGCCGGCTATGCGGACACGTTCCGGGAGGCCCACCCCGGCGAGGGCCAGCACTACAGTTGGTGGACCTACCGGCAGAACGCCCGTGAACGGAACGTGGGGTGGCGAATTGACTATCATTGCGTGGACCGCGCGTTTTTACCCGCGGTAAAAAATCCGCGCATCAGAGCCGATGTACACGGCTCGGATCACTGTCCCGTGGAAATTGAACTTGCCCTGTAGCGGCGGTTTTTGCCCGCGGATATTTTAAGCGGAAGTTATTCTGAAACCGCGCCAACGTGGCGAAGTTTCAAAATAACGTTATTTTACCGCGCGTTTTTACACGCGCCATTTTTGGCCGGGAGGAATTACTGACATGAAAATAAAATACAACGCGCCCGTTACACTAACGTTTGCGTTTCTGTCCGCGGCGGTACTGATTCTGGATCAAACGCTCCTCCACGGGCTTACCGAAACCTGGTTTGCCGTGGGCGGGCGGGGCAGTTTTTCGCCGGGGAGGCTCCGCTCCTGGGTAACGCTTTTTACCCACGCCGCGGGGCACGCGGGCTGGAATCACCTGGTGTCCAATTTCAGCGTCATTCTGCTTATCGGACCGATTCTGGAACTGACCTACGGATCGTTTTCGCTTTTAGTCATGATGCTGATAACCGCGCTTGTAACGGGTGCGCTCAACGCCCTGTTTTTTCCGGCGGGACTGCTCGGCGCTTCGGGGGTGGTATTTATGATGATACTGCTCGCTTCGTTTACCAACTTCAAGCGCGGCGAAATTCCCCTCACCTTTATTCTGATTTTGGTGCTGTATCTGGGACAGGAAGTGATGAATTTTTTCCGTTCCGACAATATTTCGCAGTTTGCCCATATCGCCGGGGGATTTTGTGGAAGCCTTTTCGGCTTTTTGCGGCCCGCGCGTCAGGCGGGCATGCCGCCGGGCCTGACATGACGC
>JAITGJ010000108.1 GCA_031280705.1 Spirochaetaceae bacterium | reverse complement strand
CCCGGTTGGTTATTTCACAAGTCTTGCAATTTCTCGCCCCGGCGCTGCGCTTTGGGGCTGCGAAATTACGTTTTTTAACGGAAGTTGTTTAGAAACTGAGGTTTCTAAACAACTCTATTGATCATTTAATGGTACGCCGTGAATGCCGGAACGCCGGGATCGGGAAAAAACTGCTTGACAAAACAGAGCGGAAATTAAAGCAGGAGGGAATAAGCAAGGTATTTCTGCTCGCGTTCAAAAAAAACAGGACGGGCAACAGGTTCTGGCACAATAATGGATACGGAACCAGGACGGACCTGAATTACCGGGATAAAACCCTGGACTAACTTTGATCGCCGCACCGGCATTGCCCGTAAACGCGGCGCGCCGGAAGCTGCCGGGCGCCGGCCTTTACCCTGCATGACAGACGGCCAGACGGCTAAAACCCCGCGAAGGACAGTCCCGCGCCGATAGCCGTGGTATACGCCGCATCGGCTGGATACTCAAATTCGATTTTGTACATTCCGGTCAATTCCGCGAGTACCCGTTTTCCGAGCGGATTATCGCTCCCGTTTCCCGTTACGACAACCCGTCCGGTGTTCCGGCTTTTTGCGGCAAATACGGAAAGCATTCCGATAACCTGATATACCATATTGATAATGCCGAGCGCAATATCCTCGTTCCGGGCCGAGTCAAGCATTTTGCCGAAATTTGACGCGGTAGATTCCCGGTTGAGAAAACTGAGCCAGGTGTCCATAATGTCCCCCAGGCGAAGATCCACCTGCCCCAGATCCCCGGCCGCGGCAAGTTCCATGATCCCGTTAAAATCTGTAGTGGGAAGCAGTTTTTTTGCCAGTCCCTGAATGGTACCGCCGCCCACGCCCGAACCGCCCAGATGCACAATACTGTCGCGCTGCGCGTCAATAATGGCCGTTCCGGTGCCGATATTGGTGATGATAATGTTTTCCCGCCGCGCCTGAAACATGCCGCCAATACCGATGGCCCGTATTTCGTCCACCTTTTCCGTGGGAATGCCGAAAAGATTTCCGGTCAGTTTGCCTGCTCCCGCCCCGGTTATCATGATGCGTTCAATATCCGTCATGCGGATATTGTTCTCTACAATCATTTTGCCAAAAGCGCCCGTGGCGGACGTTACCGCGTCTTCCGCGCGGGTTTTTATTTTCCGTATGACCCGTCGCCTGTCGTCCGTCCCGCTGCCGGGCACTTCTTCAACAGAAACCGCCTTGGTCGTGGTACTGCCTATGTCAATGCCGATGATCATCACACGCCCCGTCCGCCCCGGCTATACCCGTACGCGTTTGACAAAAAAATCCACCGCGCCGATGCCGAACAGTACGACAGCGGTAACAATTCCCCCGGCAATGATGACTCCAAGCGTTACCGCAAAAAATGTCCGGCGGCGGGAAAGTCCCAGCACCCATGCGCCCAGGGTGCCCGTCCACGCGCCCGTAATGGGGAGCGGGACCGCTACAAAAAAAGTAATGCCCGCCCAGCCCCATTTTTCCATACCCCGATGGAGCTTCTTCCGCGCGCGTTCCACAAACCGTGAAAAAATCCGTTCGTACCACACCATGCGCAGGAACAGTTTGTGCAGCGTGGAGAGAAAAAGCCATACGCCGGGAGACACGAGCGCGTTTACCGCCGCGGCAAAGGGCCAGGCGGCGTACCAGGGAATACCCTGTGAAAGCGCGAACGGAATGCCGCCGCGCAGTTCGGAAATCGGGATAAACGACAGAATAGCTGTCAGAATGAAGGCGGCGGCGTCCGCGTTTCCGGTTACCTGCACCGTTTGCCCTCAGTAGGACCGGCGGCCAATGTTTTCTTCCGGCGGCAGTAATTCTATCATTCTGAGGGAGCGGTCCGCCGAATCACGCAGCATGATACAGTTTCTGCCGCCCGCCTTTGCCGCGTACAGGGCATTGTCCGTCTCCCGGTAGAGATCGTCCTCTGTTTCCCGGGAACCGCCGCGGAGCATATACACGCCAAGGCTCACCGTAAGGAACGGCGCGGCCTCGGACCGTTCGTGGGGAATTTTGAGGTTCGCGATCAGGTGGCATATCTTGATGGCAACCCGTTCCGCTTCGGTAACGCGGTTTTCCGTCCACAGCACGATAAATTCTTCCCCGCCGACCCGCGCGGCAAAAACCTGTTCTTCGGCAACAAGATCTTTCAGCACTTTTCCTACCGCCTGGAGCGCCTCGTCTCCCTTCTGGTGTCCGTAAAAATCGTTGTAATTTTTGAAAAAATCCACGTCCAGCATGATGGCGCAGACGGTCTGGTGCACATGCTGACAAACCGAAATATAATACTTTGCGGCGTTTTGATAATCGCGGCGGTTGGAAAGGCCGGTCAGTTCATCCTTAATGCTTTCCTCGCGGAACCGGTCGCGCTCCGCCGCAAGGCGCCGGGAAGAAATCATTTCCTTGATGACCACATGGCGCAGGTACCGGTTGAGCGCCAGAGCGAGTATTGCGGTAATCCAGATATAAAACGCGTCGATTTCTCCAATCATGGGCGGTTTCAGCCGCAGCGTAAAATGGGAAAAAACCACCGCCGTCGCAAAATTGAGCGCCGCGCTGAAAAAGAAATCAACAACAAAAAGCGACTGGGAATAAACAAGGAACAAAAGCGCCATTACGGTATGCTGATCGCGCCAGACGACAATGCCCGTATAAAACCCCAGCGCCATAAGGGTCAAAAAAAACACCGTAAACAGCGCATAAAAAACGCCGCGCCCGCACTGTCTGCGCCGGGCGGCGCGGGAACACCCGTGAATAACCAGTTCCGCCAGCGCCGCCGCGAGGTATGCCATAAAACGGTACGGCAGCTTTTCTATCACCAGGGGAACAATGGAACACGCGCCCAGCAAAAATACGGTTACGAGGCTTAAAAGCGAAAGGCTCTGAATATTGTAGGCGTTTATGCTGTCTTTACAGGATGCAAGGTCATCCTGGCTAAACCCTTCCGTCCATAACGGCAGCGGCAGTTTCAGCATAGACGCGCCGGCCTCACGCCCAAAGCGCGGGAGGATATACGCCCGCGGCGGCAAGCTCCGCGATGCGGCGCGCCGCGTTTTCCCGGTCCTCCCGGTACGTAACGCCGAACCACTGTGCGTCCGCCCAGAGCGGACGGAAACGCAAAATCCCCTCGCGTATCATCCAGTCGGCGGCCATGGGGAGATAGCACTCGCTTTTCGGCTCCCCGCTTTTCACCGCGAGAAAATCATCAAAATAACGCCGGAGCGGGGGAAAAATTGACGGGGAAAAACCCCAGCAGTTCATGGATACCGGCGTGTCATCGGGAAGCATGCGGCCCGTAACGCCCCCGTTGTAAATTTTTCCGTCGGCTTCCCGCGCAATAGCGGTAAGTTCATCCACCGACGCCAGATAATCATCCCGTATCTCGCAAACCCCGCGGGTAACGGAACCTTCAGGGCTCAGCGTTTTATGGAGCGCGTAGGGCACGATAGCCCCGCCGCTCACCGGGGTTTTGGAAAGATACGCGCCCAGGGCCGCGAACGCCTCCCGGCCATAAAAATCATCGGCGTTGATGATGGCAAACGGCGCGTCAATATGTTCTTCCGCGCAGAGAAGCGCGTGCGCGGTGCCCCAGGGTTTGCTCCGGCCCGCCTGTTTTGCCGCCGCGCGGGCCGTTTCCGGAATCAGGCTGTCCAGTTCCTGAAAAGCCACATCGCAGGGAAAAAACGCGCCGATACGGCGGAGCACAAGTTCCCGGAAATCCGCCTCAATATCCTTGCGAATGATAAATACCGCCCGGGCAAAACCGGAGCGTTTCGCGTCATACACCGAATAATCAAGCAGCACTTCGCCGCTTGTACCGATCCGGTCCATCTGTTTAAGGCCGCCGTAACGGCTTCCCATACCGGCGGCCAGAACGACAAGTATAGGTCCGGTCATAACTGCCTCCCGGAGGCGATTTTTTCCGCGAACCGTTCGCGGGCTTTCCCGCTCAACGTGTCTCCGTCCGCGCCGCCTTCGAGCCGCCGGCGGAGTTCGGCCATTTCGTCCCGCGAAAAAGTAACGCTTCCCAAAAGGTGCCGCTCAAATGACTCACAGCAGCGCGGCGCGACTTTTTGGGCGATTTCAAACATCACTTCCGCATACCGGCGGATTTCAAGCTGGGCATGGCTGTCCATGCGGAGTTCCAGAAAGTGAAACAGGTTGTGGAGGTCCATTTCCCAGTACCACTCGGTATACAGCGAAAGGGGCAGATTTATCCGGGCCAGTTCCCGGGCGATTCCCCGCTCTATCAGGGCGGCGTACTCATCATAGGCGCGGCGCTGTCCGGCTTCGAGGGCCGCGCGTACTTCCGCCGCAAGGGAAGCGTCCACCGGTTCGGAAGAACGGCCCTGTTTGTTATCGGTACTTTGCAGGGCAAGATCGTCCGGCGCGGGGAGGTAACATTCATCCTTCATGACCGAATACCGCCCGGATACTTCGTTAAGGCTCGCCGTCCGGTGGCGGACCATCTGCCGCGCGATAAAAATGGGCAGTTTGATATGGAAGGTCAGTACGATCTGTTCAAAGGGCGAGGTGTGCCGGTGTCTGAGGAGATAGTCGATAAGCCCCGCGTCTTCCCGGTAGCTTTTTGTGCCCTGCCCGTAGGATACCCGCGCCGCCTGGACCACCCGCTCATCGCTGCCCATATAATCCACCAGCCGCACAAAGCCCTTGTCCAGCACGGGAAATTCCCGGTCCAGAATCGCCTCGGCCGCGGGAACCACACAATGCGCCATAAACCCCTCCCTCCAGCCCGGCCGCGCCGTAGCGGGCCTCTGGATAAGACACACGGAAATTATCCGTCCGGCAGCACGCCTCCCGGCATTTCCGGACAAATCCATTATAGAGGAAAATTCCCGGGAGTGGAAGGTGCCCGCAATCCGCCTCCCTGCGAATTGCGGGCTTGGGTTTTGCGGCAGATCCGCAAAACCCAGCGCGGGATTTGGCTGGGGGAGGGGGCCGCCGTTTGTAGACAGGGAGCGGGAAGGCCCCTATAATCACCCCATGGAAAAAAAGAAGCGTGTTCTGGCCGCGGTCATTCTGCTCGGAATTCCGCTTCTTGCCGCCGGAACCGTTCTGGCGGTGTTTTTTTCCCGCGCTCCCATTGTCGTCATTACCGATGAAGCCTTTGATATTGCGTATGGCGCGCGGCGTATTCGTTTTGCGCGGCTCAAAACCGCGCTCGCTTTTTTCAGGCCCGTAAAAAATGTCAATATTATCAGCGGGCTTGAGTCCGAAGTGGCGGTATTCGCCATAAACACCGCCGCGCCCTATCCCTACTGCGTTTTTTTCCCCTGGAGTTTTTACCGGGAAAGCCGGAACTACCTGGAAGACCGCCCGGATATTCCCGTGGGCGTCTTTACGGGCCGTATGGATGTAGAAGCCCAGTCCGGCGATCCGGTATTTTTCCAGACGGATATACAAACCGATATATACCGTGCGGGCAGGGCCGCCGCGCTGCTTGCCGGAGGCGGGGAAGTTCTTTTTATGGTTGATGACAATACCACCGCGGACCTGCAAGCGATCTTCGAGGCGGCGCTCCGCGCCGGGGGGCACGCGGGAGCGGTGCATTACACGGCTTCCGATCAGGTACCCGACGGCGGCGGCGCCTATGCGGCGGCGGTGATTCTTCGCCCGCCGGGCCTGCTTGCCACGCCGGGAGTGCTTTTTTCCTGGGTAAACCCGGCGTATACGCCGGACAACGTCAAGGTTATTTTTGACGATTCGCCGTGGGCGCAGGTACGGGTGGCGGCGTCCCGGCTTTTTAGCGGGGATGCGGACAAAAAAATTCCTTCAGAAATACGTGTTTTACGCCGAAGGTTAACGATAAAAGGCTTGAAAAAGCAGCTTGAGGCACTTTCAAAACTGAATTTTGGGGCAGGCCCGGTTTGATCCGGCGTTTGCTTCCCCTTTGCCAAAATTATTTTGGGAAGTTGGATATAGACAAAGATTCACCGTGATCTTATAATAATACTAACCGCCTTTTCCGGGCGGATCAACAAGGAGCATGGGATGAAACAGGGTAGTTTCAGGGCTGTATGTCTGGTGCTGATGATCGGCGTTGCGGCGGTTTCGGCTTTTGGGGATGAAAATACCGTTAATCTTTTGTCCAGAATTCTGGATAATTTTGACGGGGATTCCGGCTATGTGTGGCGGACGGTGGCGAGCAAATTTACCACCCGGCCTGACGGCGAGGAGGCGTTCCCCCGGCTGGCGTATGTCAACACCTGGCCCTCCGCCGTGTATGGATACGATCCGGCACGGCTTCTGGACCCGGACGACCGGGACCGGACCGTGGAACCGGCCAGTCTTAAAAGCCTCGGCCTCTGGGGCCGGTTTGACCGGCGCGGGTATAACTGGATAGATATTTACCCCGTCCGGGAAGATGATCAGGGAGACGGCGAAAATGGCCCCGCTCCCGCGGAAATTCCTATTCCGGGGCGGGTCAGACAGCTTGATGTGTGGGTGTGGGGATCGAATCTCCACTATCAACTGGAGGCCTATGTCCGGGATCATTTGGGCATCGTCCACGTCCTGAATTTAGGCTCTCTCCATCATACGGGCTGGAAAAATCTCCAGGTGCAGGTTCCCACGACCATTCCCCAGGCGAGACGGGTTCTTCCCCGCCGCCAAAGCCTTACTTTTGTAAAATTCCGCGTTTGGACGCCGCCTACGGAACCGGTAAATAACTTTTATATCTATCTTGACCGGCTTAAAATACTTACCGATACCTTTGAAACCCATTATGATGGTGAAGAACTTGGCGATCCCGACCGGGTGCAGGAACTCTGGTCCGGCACGGGTAATTAAGGAGGCCCCAGAATGAAACGCTTTGTAATAATCGCAGTTCTTCTGACTGCGTTGCTTTGTGGAACCGCTGTTTTTGCCCAGCAGCAGGAACTTGGTTCACCGGATCCGTACTCCATCGGTATTGATTCCGCCCAGCAGCTTCTCAAGGAATTGTCTGTTGAGAAATTCGAATTTGACGGGTACTGGGGCGGCTCAATATCTTCGGATTCCGGGTACATTACCACCCGGCTTTTTGAGGGCGGGCCGCTTGGCAAAGACCCCATCCCCGATGAAGAAGAGTTCGACATTCCCGACCGGTATGTTCTGGGCGCACGGGTTGATTTTCTCCACCGGGGGCATACCAGCTTCACCCTTACCCCCTCCCGGCCCCTTCCCATTGAAGGGATCACCAAAACCATTTCCGTGTGGGTTGCGGGCCGTAACTTTAATCATCAGCTTACCATCCTGATAGAAGACTTTTTTGGCCGCCCCTATGAACTGTATATGGGCAGGCTGAATTATCAGGGCTGGAAGCGCCTCACCGTGGCTGTGCCGCCCCAGGCGGACGATGGCCGGAATGGAGTGGTTCAGCGCAATTATCATTATCACAGCCAGATGGGCATCAAAGTGGTAGGATTCCGGGTTGACTGCGATCCTATGGAAGCCCAGGGAACGTACTACATTTATCTGGATGATTTGCGGGCCGTTACCGATCTTTTTGCCGAACGGAACCGCGATGAAGACGATATGAGCGACGGCTGGTAAAACAGCGTTGCGTTTATGCAAAAAAGGGCGGACGGCGGCGGCTGTCCGCCCTTTTTTGTTGCCGGAAGGACACCGGCGGCCGGGCCGCACGGGGCAGCCCGCCGGGCAACGGCATGTCTTGACAAAAGTTACTGCTCCCGGTAGTCTGCTTTTATCGTTACGGCGGCGCTTCGCGCCCCGGGGCGATACGGCGGCATAGCTCAGTTGGCAGAGCATACGGCTCATATCCGTAGTGTCATTGGTTCGACCCCAATTGCCGCTAGGGTTTTTGCCTTTGGCCGGAAAACGGCCAAAGGCGGCGGACCGCCTAACCCTGCGTAAAAGTAACGGAAATTTCCCCGGAGAGGGCCAGGCCGCCTTCGTGGCCGTTCTCAAAAATGTCATCTTCGGGCGTAAACGCCGCTGGTGTTTCGCTGTCATGAGAAAGCACGGCGGGGTTGTCATTATATACGGAAAACGAAACGTCCCCTTCCCCGCGCCGCCAACGGAGGGCGTAGAAATCCCCCGCCTTTGCGTGGAGGCGCGCCCCCACAAGGCCCGTATCGTCTTCACCGGTAAACTGAATGCATATAATGCCCGCATCAGCTTCCACGTCCGTTACCGCGGTGATGGCCCCGGAGTACACAATCGTTGCCGGAGAAATTACCGCCATGTAAACGCTGAGGCGGTGGTCGGTAATTTTGAGCCAGGAGCCAAACGCATCGTTTCCCCGCCAATTTCCCCGAAGGCGTCCCATGTTGAAGACCGGCGTTTTTTGCCGGTAAAGCGTATAGGCGCTGTCCCAGCTAAAAACAAAGCGGGAACTGTTCGCTTCGCTGAATTTTTCTACGGCGTCCGCCAGCGTCAGCGTGTCGATGCCCGTGGTATCATAGGAATTCCAGAATTTCGCCGCGCCGGGTGAAAGCTCTTTGTAATAAATCGCGATAAAATTGCTCCGGCCCGTTTCGTAGGGCACTTCGGAAGGTTCCGTATATTCAATAATGATCACGCCGGTTTCGCGGTTGAAGGCGGCGCTATGCCGGATATTTCCCGCGAAATTCAAACGCCATGCCCCATAACTTCCGTCATCGTATTCTATCCGCCCGGTGGAAATGATGTAGCTGTCGGCGTAGGAATCCCAAAGCCCGGTAAGTTTTTCGGGAAGGCCGGAAGCCTCTTCGTTTGCATTCATGCTTCTTCCATAAGATGAAGCGGCGTTCTTGTCAAGGTATGCCACCGCACCGCACGCCGAAAACCGCGCTCAGCCCCCCCCCCGGTGAAGCCCCATGAGTGCCCAAACCGCGCAGCGGTTTGGGCACTTTACAAAAAGGCGCGCCCTGTGTCATACTCCCGTATGGAAGAGCGCGCTATTTTCAAAAATATTTCCCCGCTGGATCACCGTTATTCAATTTCCGAAAAACAGGTCTTTGATGCCCTCCTGCCCTGGCTTTCCGAAGAGGCGTCCATCGCCGCCTGTGTCCGGGCGGAAATCGCGCTGGTACTGGCCCATCTTTCCCTGCGCGGCGGCGCGGCGGCGGAAATACGGGCGGCGCTTACGCAGACGGTGGTGGACGCGGCCGAGGTCTACGCCGAAGAGGAGCGGACCCGGCACAATATCCGGGCGCTCGTCAATGTGCTTAAGCGGAAGGTCCCCCCGGAAACGGCGCATCTGGTTCATCTGGGCGCAACGAGCGTGGACATACTGGACACGGCGCTGGCCTGGCGTATGCGCGGGGCCGTCCGGGAAGTTGTTCTGCCGCTCCTGAGCCGGCTGGAAACCCTGCTCTGTGATTTCGCGGAGCGCGAGGCGGAAACGCCCCAGGTGGGCCGGACCCACGGCCAGCACGCGGTGCCCATCACGCTGGGTTTTGCCGTGGCGGAGTACGTTTCCCGGCTGGGAAAGTCGATTCTGGAAATTGAGCGGCTTTCACGCGGCCTCCGGGGAAAACTTGCCGGGGCGGTGGGGGCCTATAACGCCGCCAGCATGATCGTCCGGGATCCGGAAGAACTGGAGCGGCGTTACCTTGCGGAACTGGGCCTTGAGCCGTCCGAACATTCCACCCAACTGGTGGAGCCTGAGTACCTACTCCGGCTGCTTTTGGAGATTAACACCGCTTTCGGCATCATTGCGAACCTCGCGGACGATCTCCGCAATCTCCAGCGCAGTGAAATTGGGGAAGTCCGGGAAGGCTTTGCCGCAGATCAGGTGGGATCTTCCACCATGCCGCAGAAGCGGAACCCGTGGAACAGCGAGCATGTCAAAAGCCTCTGGAAAGCGTTCATGCCCCGGGTAATGACCTTTTTTATGGACCAGATCAGCGAACACCAGCGGGACCTTTCCAATTCGGCGAGCCAGCGTTTTGTGGCGGAGTACCTTACCGGGTTTGCGATGGCCGCAAGCCGCATGGCGGAGGTGATCGAAGGGCTTGCCGCGGACCGGGAGCGCCTCGCGCGGAACCTTTCGGGCGGGCGTATCCCCGGCGGCATCATGGCCGAACCGGCCTATATCCTGCTTGCGGAAACGGGAACCGTAGACGCCCACGAAATTATCCGCCGGATCACGCTCCGCGCGGAGGCGGAGGGGCTTTCTTTCGCGGATGCGCTCGCCGCCGAAGGGGAGGTGCTTGCCCGTATCGCCGGCAAGATGACGGAGCTCGGCCTCATCAAACATGATGACGAGGCGTCCGCGTTTTTCGGAGCGCCGGAACGGTACCGGGGACGCGCCCCGGAAAAAGCGCGATCTCTGGCGCGAAAATACCGGGAATTGATCAAGACGCCGATAACCCCGTCCGCCGGACCTATCGCCTGAACTACGGCGGGGTGAATCGCACAAAACGAGAGGAGTGTACCAATGATATTCGAAGAAGCCTATTCCTATGATGATGTTCTCCTGCTTCCGGGGTATTCCGAAGTGCTGCCCCGCGACTGCGATGTAGGAACAATCCTGTGCGCGGATGTAACGCTGAACACGCCGGTTATTTCCGCCGCGATGGATACGGTTACGGAAGAAAAGCTGGCTATTGCCATCGCGCTGGAAGGCGGCGCGGGGGTAATTCACCGGAACCTTTCCCCCGGCGAACAGGCCCGGCAGGTGGCCGCGGTAAAACGCTACCTCAACTGGGTTATTGAGTCCCCCGTTACCGTGGAGGAAGATTCCCCCATCCGCGACATAAAATTGCTCATGGCAAAGTTCGATGTTTCGGGCGCGCCGGTTCTCGACCGGACGGGCAGGCTGGTGGGGATCATTACCGGCCGGGATCTGCGTTTCTGCCGGGACGACACCCTGAAAGTCGCCGATGTGATGACGCGGGACGTGGTGGTGGAAAAGGGAACCCCGTCCGTGGAAAGCGCCCGCGAGAAATTTGACAAATTCAGGATAGAAAAACTGCCTGTTGTTGATGCCGAAGGAAAACTTACCGGCCTGGTTACGGTAAAGGACATGGAAAAACACGCGAAGTTTCCATCGGCCGCCACAGACAGACAGGGCCGCCTTATCGTGGGCGCGGCGGTATCGCCGCAGGATTTTGATACGCGGCTTCCCCTGCTCCGTGCGGCGCGGGTTGATTTTGTGGTGCTCGATACGGCCCACGGAGACTCAAAAAACGTGATGGATGCCGTGGGGAACATTAAAAAGAAATACGGAATTCCGGTGATCGGCGGCAATGTCGCCGCCCGGGACGGCGCGCGCCGCCTGATTGAGGCAGGAGTGGACGCGGTCAAGGTGGGCGTCGGTCCCGGCTCGATCTGTACAACCCGTGTGGTGGCGGGCATCGGCGTGCCGCAGTTTACTGCCGTTTGGGAATGTGCGGAGGAGGCAGCCCGGACAGGAATTCCGGTCATTGCCGACGGCGGCATTAAATTCTCCGGCGACATTACCAAGGCCATCGGCGCCGGCGCGAATGTGGTGATGATAGGAAATCTGTTCGCGGGTCTCCGGGAAGCGCCGGGGCATGAAATTATTTTTGACGGCAGAATTTACAAAGAATACCGGGGCATGGGCAGCATGGGCGCGATTGCCGGCGGTTCCGGCGACCGCTACCAGATCGCCAAAGACGAAAGTCCTGTTCCCGAAGGCATTGAGGGCCGGGTGCCGTACAAGGGGGAAATGCGCGCCTTTATCCACCAGCTTGTTGCGGGGCTCAAAAAAGGCATGGGATACTGCGGCTGCCGTGATATTGAAGAACTCAAACGCTACCGGAAGTTTGTCAAAATTACCGCCGCGGGACTCCGTGAAAGCCACGCCCACGACGTAACCATTACGGAGGAGGCGCCGAACTATTCACCCGCTTAAAAAAGAACTGGAAAAGCGGTACCGGGAAATCAACCGCCCGGAATTTATTGTATCGGATCCGGTACAATTTCCCCGCCGCTTTTCCCGCCGGGAAGATATCGAGATTGCCGCGTTTCTGGTGTCGGCCATTGCGTGGGGACGGCGGGACCTGATCCTCCGCTCCGCGGAAAAACTGTTTGCCCTGACCGGCGGGGAGCCGTATGTATTTGTGATGTCGGCTGATACGCGCCGGCTCAGGGGCGGCTCCATTCACCGTACGTTTTTTGAAAAAGATTTGGCGTACTTTTGCCGGGGATTAAAACACTGTTACCAAACATTCGGGAATCTTGAAACGCTGTTTCTCGCGGGGCTTGGGGCGGCGGGTCCGTTTCCCGGCAAAAACACGAAAAAAAACGGAGCAGTGGAAACGCTGCCGTTTCCCAAAATCTGGAACGCCCTTGCGCTGTTCCGGGAAACCATGGCGGCGGGAAACGGCGGCGCGTACAGCAAGCACATTGCCGATCCTGCTTCCATGTCGGCGTGCAAGCGCCTCAATTTAAGCCTCCGCTGGCTGGTACGCCGGGAAGGACCGGTGGACCTGGGCCTCTGGACGCGCATCAGCCCTGCCGAACTCTGCATACCGCTCGACCTTCACGTGGGCCGCGTTGCCCGGCGTACCGGCCTCCTCGATCCCGCCCGTGCGGCGAACGACCGGAAAGCCGTTTTTACCCTTACCGCGCGCCTCAGGGAATTCTCTCCGGAAGATCCGGCGCGCTACGACCTTGCCCTGTTTGGCTGGGGAGCATCGGGCGCCTAGCGCGGGGCCGGGGGGTATCAAACCCTGCGGCAAATAAAACGCTGGACGGCGTGGAGT
>JAITGJ010000068.1 GCA_031280705.1 Spirochaetaceae bacterium | reverse complement strand
AAACCGGCGCAGTTTCTGAATAATGCCATTACAAAACAATAACAGTATTTATACCCTCCCTTAACCCATCTCCTCATCATAATCATTTACGGCTATAGCTTCCCTTCCCTTTCGCAGCTTTTCCGCAGCGCCGCAAGCGTATTGTTTTTTTCACCGTTCCGGGCAACGCCCGCTCCGTCCGCATGTATATTTTCTGGTGTAAGCAGCGCCCGGTACCGCCCTCCGGCGCGGGGTATGAACCCGGCCTCAAACGGCGGAGCGGCTGCCGCACAGATCCATTGCGCAAAACGGCTGCCAACGGTATAATGATCGTGTATGGCGCTGTATTTTAATTCGGTATACTTTTCGTATCCTTCATCGATGCACCCCGTGCTGGAAGATATTACCGCCGAGTTCCATGAAGGCTGGACGGGCGTTACCGGCGGCAACGGCGCGGGGAAGAGTACGTTTCTTATGCTTGCCGCGGGAATGCTCGCGCCCCAGAGCGGCAGCATTGCGGGAGGCTGCGGGCGCTATTGTTCCCAGCGCACGGACGATATTCCTGAAGGTTGGGAGGATTTCTTTTTTTCCGGGGACGGTGAAGCGGGCCGTCTCGCCGCGCGCCTCAAAATCGATCCGGACTGGACCGCCCGCTGGGACACGCTGAGTCACGGGGAACGCAAGCGCCTGCAATTGGGCATCGCGCTCTGGCAGGAAACCGGACTGCTCGCGGTGGACGAACCCACAAATCACCTCGACCGGGACGCGCGGGAACTTATCGTGGGAGCGCTTGAATCGTGGGAAGGTACGGGTTTGCTGGTAAGCCACGATCGCGCGCTTCTGGACCGGCTCTGCGGCAATTGTCTTTTTATTGCGGCGGGGCGGGCGGTTTTGCGTCCCGGCGGCATTACCAAAGGGCTTGCCGAAGAGGAGCGCGAGGCGCTTGAAGCGCACCGTGAAAAAAAGCAGTTACAGTATGAACGCGATCGGCTTGCGGCGGAGGCGGACGCGCGGCGGCGTGTGGTGGAAGGTTCAAAAAACCGCCTTTCAAAAAAACACGTCGATCCCCGGGACCATGACGCGAAAGGAAAGCGCTATCTGGCGCGGCTTTCGGGTAAAGACCGCATCGGCGGGGATAATTACCGCCGCATGAAAAACCGCGTAGAAAAACTGAACGGTATCATCGAAAATACTGCCGTTGCCGGAAAAGGGAAACAGGGAATAACGCTTGCGGCGGGTGCGGGAAAAATGGACCGGATCTGTGCGGCGCCGGGGGGAAACATTCCGCTGGACGGTGCGGGCAAGCGGCGGATTTCGTTTCCTGATCTGGTAATTTCTCCCGGTGAACGTATCGCGCTTACCGGCCCGAACGGCGCGGGAAAATCAACGCTGCTCCGTTTTCTGCTGGAACGCGTTCCTCCGCATCTTCCGGTGCTGTACATCCCGCAGGAAATCGGCGCGGAAGAAGGACGTGAAGCGCTTCGCGCAGTGGAAGAGGAACATGAAAAAAACCGGGGAGAAATCCTTTCGCGTTTTTCACGGCTTGGCTCTGACCCCAAAACGCTGCTGCGGTCGCACCTGCCCAGCCCCGGCGAAACGCGGAAACTCCTTATCGCGCGCGGCGTATTTACCAATCCTTCGTTCATCGTTATGGACGAACCCACGAATCACCTTGATCTCACCTCAATACGCCTCCTTGAAGAAACACTGCGGGAAGTGTCCTCTGCGCTTTTGCTCGTGAGCCACGACGATGTTTTTTTGTCCGCACTCACCCGCATTACCTGGCATCTGGACGGCGAAGGAACACTGGAAGTATTTTAATTCGTGTCCATTCATAAAGCCGGTTGTTTTATGGATGAACACGCCAGGCCGGTCCTGTCGTTATTTTTTCTTCCATATAAATAAATTACGCATACCGCTCACCTGGTTCCGCGGCGCTTCTGCGTCCTCCCGCGCCGGGACGCCCCGCAGAGAGACCCGCAAGGCCCGTTCCCGTTAAAACGCCGTCCGTGATATAATGGGCCGGTCCGGTGCGGCGGCGTATGGCCGGAAGAGGAGGCGCGTTATGTTTTACCTTTTTATTGGGTCAACGGAGTTGTCAAAGGCGCCGGGTGTTTCCGCCGCGGGGGTGAACCCGGAAATAACACCCTACACCGCCCCGGCGGATGCGGATCTTATTCGTTTTGGGCGCTCCCGGATTTCAGCGGGCCTCCCCATGGACCCCCAGGGGCATCCATCCCCGGCGCTCATTACCCGGGCGGCGGTACTTGAGGCGCGGTTTCCCGTAACCATCGTGCAAACCGGTTCCTGGATTACCGCTTCGCCGCCGTATATTGAGTTGGGCGCCCGGCCCGCCGCCGACCCGCGCACGGGCGCGGCCCTGCCCGGCGCGGCGGCGATCATGGAGAGCGCAGGCTTTTTTGCCAAAAATGCCGGAACGCGCCCCTTTGTCATGCTCGCCGAGTCGGTGCCGGGCGGTACAACGACGGCGCTTCTCGTACTTCGTGCGCTGGGGTATTCCCAGATGGTTTCTTCGGCGGGGCCTGAAAATCCCGTTTTGCTCAAGGAGGCGATTTGGCGGGAAGCGGCGGCGCGGATAGGCATTCGGGCCGGGGATTTGGCCGCCGATCCCCTCCGCGCGCTTACGGAACTGGGCGATCCCATGCAGGCGGCCGTTACGGCTTTCGCGCTTGCCCTGCCGCCTGAAACCGGCGTGGCGCTTGCCGGGGGAACGCAGATGCTCGCCGTGGCGGCCCTGCTCAAGGCGTTTGGCGCGCAGCGCCTCCCCCTCGTGGCGACGACAAAGTACGTGTACCATGACCGGAACGCCGATTTTTCCGCCCTTGCCGCGTCTATCGGCGTGGAAACCTGGGCCGCTCCGCTTGATTTTTCCCGCTCTTCCCACGCGGGACTGCGGGAATACGAGGACGGTTTTATCAAGGAAGGGGTTGGGGCCGGCGGCGCGGTTTATTACGCGGAGCGTGAAGGTGTTCCCGTGGAGCGGATTATCGAAACGACAAACCGGCTCTATGGAAAGATGCTGGCGGAATGACAACGCACTGCATGATTCGTGCGGCGGC